>JACPKS010000019.1 GCA_016186905.1 Deltaproteobacteria bacterium | reverse complement strand
AGCGCGCTGGTGGGCACTTTTGCGAACTCACGCTTCCTGCGTGGAGAGCAAAAGTGGCACCAGCAAGCTGGAGGATTTTTTTAGATTTTCGGCAACCCGAACTTGCATTTCTGTTTCAGAAACGCGTCGAAATCGGCGTCAGTCTTGAAATTGAAGTGAAAACAAGTCCAGCCGCTGTTGAGACTGTTCGGATTTTTCTGCCCGAATTTCGATGTCCAAAGCAAATCTGAAGGGATAGTGCATTCCGAGCAGTCCTTCCCAGTCTTACAGGCCGGATCGGGCGAGCCTGTGCGAATCTTCACGGAATTGCCCTGCCTTCTCATGTCATTGTTTTGGGTTACCTCAGCTTCGATCCAAACGCCTTTTCCCGCGTATTTCGCGTCGGAGTCGGGCCAGATCCGGCGAACTTCGGCGGGCTTGTCGGTCTGAACATCCTTTCCGAGCCGGAAAGATTCGAACCCCTTGTTGGACTTGGCCGTCTCGACGAACGCGCCGCCGATGACCCTCCTCGTCGCGGCGTCATAGGTCGCGGTTTCGCCCGTGGGAAGCGTTACGACCAGCTGTTCGCTTTCTTTTCGAATCGAGGGCACGGCCTTGCGCGGGAAGAAATACAGATTCTTGAATCGATAATCGGTACTTTCGTAACGCTTGATCAGCTTCTTCGTTTTCGGGTCTCGCACTTCGGTGACGGGCTTGTCGACCAAAGCCAAACCAAACGGCCCGGCCGCGCGACCCGGCATGCTGAAATCCCACTCGCGGTGCGCGTATTGGTCTTTGGCGTAATAGTCCTCGTAGCCCTCTATGCCCTCGTGAAAATCGGGCTCGTAATATTTTTGTACGGGGCTCGCCTTTTCCTGCATGAGCTCAAACCCCACGGGCGGAAGCTTCAGGTGCGACTTGTCGGTTTCGACTTTCTTCGCGTCGGCTTCGTCGCACTTTGGCGCGTTGTATGCGAATTTCGCTCTGTATGCACCGTCGTACCGCGATTGCATCGTACTCACATCCGGCTTGCAGTAGCAGTCGAGAACGGGCTTCGTGAAATCGACCGGCTCGGAAATCGATTCCGGAAACTCGGAACCCGAATCACCATCCAGCTTGGAGATCGCGTTCATCAACGAGGCCTGCTCTTTCAGGAGCGCGCCTTCCTGGCGAGCGGCACTCTGGCACTCCACGCAATCGGTCCCGCGCGGCCCCGCGCCTAAGTGCGTGTCGGTCTTCGCGAAAACGGTCGTCGTCCACAGAGCCAAAAACCCGAGAACCACGAAAAAAGTTTTCATATTCCCTCTTTTCGGCGCGAACCTTCGTGTGACCAAGGGAATTTTTTGCCGGATCGAGCGGAAGTGTAGGCTTTTATGGGATCTCATCCGAATTCAAACGCTTCAGACTCGCTCTTACCGCATATTTATACGCATAAAAATCATTAAAACCTTGACTTTTTACGCCGTTATAAATAATTATGCATTTAATATGCATAAGCCTCTGAACGTCGCGATTGTGGGTGCACGTGGATATTCCGGCCTCGAACTCGCTCGCATTCTTCTGCTGCAGCCGCTGGTGAAAATCATCGGCTGCTTTGCAACCGACGCGAAGTGGGAACTCACTGATTATCTTCCCGAGGCTTCGGCCAAAGACGTTCCGATCTATCTGATGGATCGGCTAGCCGAAATCGCCGCGAAAGCGCACACTGTCTTTCTCGCGACGCCCGCGGAAACTTCCATTGAGCTCGCTCCGCTCTGTCTTTCGAAGGGTGCGAATGTCATCGACTTAAGCGGCGCGTTCCGCCTCGAAAAGGAAGTTTTCGAAAAAACCTACGGCATGCATCACGCGGCCTCCGGGCTTTTGGGAAAAGCGCGGTACGGGCTCGTGCCGTTTGCCGCGCCCGCGAAAAAATCCGAGCCGGCGCTCATCGCGAATCCCGGCTGCTACGCGACTTCGATTCTGATGGCGCTCGTGCCGCTTTTGCGGGCGAATCTCATCGATCCGCGCTCGATCGTCATCGACGCGAAGTCGGGAACGAGCGGCGCCGGGCGCAAGGCCACTGATAATCTTCTCTTCGCGGAAGTCGCAGGCGAGTGTCTCCCCTACCGCGTTGGAAGACACCAGCACCTTCCCGAAATCGAAGCGCATGCCGAAGCTTTTTCAGGTACGGCGATCGCGCCGTTTTTCACGACGCATCTGCTTCCCACGAAACGCGGAATCATCGCGTCGATCTACGCGAGACTTTCGCCGGCAGCCACAGCACTTACAACGAAGAGCGCGCTTGAACTCGTCGGGAAAACATACGGAGAAGCCTTTCGCGGATATCCTCTCGCGCGGTTCCAGCCTCTCGCGGATGCCGCCTCCGCCGAACGCAGCGCTCTTCTTTTGCGCAAGGTCGTGGGCTCCGCGCGCACGCACCTCGCCTATCGCATCGAGGGCGACAAGCTTTACGTCTTCTCGCTCATTGACAATCTTTTGAAAGGGGCCGCGGGCCAGGCCGTCGAGAATTTCAACCGGCTGCTCGACCTTCCGCCACAGACCGCGCTTGAAAAACTGGAGGGCACGCTATGACGTCAGGGCCAGGCACGGCGCGAACGCCGCTTCCAAAGGGCTTTCTCGCGGGCGGCATCAACAGCGGCGTGCGCCGCTATCGCCCCGACCTCGGAATTCTCATTTCTGAAAAACCCGCCATCGCGGCAGGTGTGTTTACGCTCAACGAATGCAAAGCCGCGCCCGTGCTTTATTCCAAAGCGCTTCTTCCCGCGCGCGACATCATGGCGATCATCACCAACAGCGGTCAAGCCAACGCCGCGACGGGCGCTGAAGGTGTTGCGCGCAACCGCCGGATGGCCGAGGCCGCCGCAAAGGCGCTGGACTGCCGCACGGAACAGATCCTCACCGCCTCGACCGGCGTCATCGGCGTGCAGATGGAGATCGAAAAGATCGTCTCGGCGACACCCGAAATGGCCGAGCGCGCCAACGAAACCGCCGAGGCCTTCGCGCTCGCGATTCTCACGACCGACCTCGTTCCGAAAACCGTCACGACCGAAGTCGCGCTCTCGAAAGGCCGCGTGCGCATCACCGGCGTGAGTAAAGGCTCCGGGATGATTCATCCCAACATGGCCACGATGCTGGGATATATCCTGACCGACGCGGAGCTGCGGCCCGACGTCGCGCACACGCTGCTCAAGGAAGCGACCGACTTAAGCTTCAACATGATCAGCGTCGACGGCGACTCGTCGACCAACGACTGCGTGTTCCTCATGGCCAACGGCGCAAGCGGCGTGGCGATCGCAAACGATTCCGATCACGCGAAATTCAAGAGCGCGCTGGGCGACGTCGCGATGTTCCTCGCCAAGGCCATCGCGCGCGACGGCGAAGGCGCGACGAAGCTCGTGGAAGTGGCGATCGCGAGCGCGCCGAGCCTGGCGCTGGCCCGCAAAGCCGCGCGCGGCATCACGCTCTCGCCGCTCATCAAGTCGGCGATCCACGGCGAAGATCCGAACTGGGGAAGAATTCTCGCGCGCTTGGGCGCGGAAGGCGTTCCCGCCGCGGCTCTCGATCGCATGACCCTGAAACTTCAGGGCGTCGTCGTTTTCGAAAACGGAGCACCCGCGAAATTCGATCGCGAGGAAGCGCGAAAACTTCTGAAGCGCGAGCTCGTGAACCTCGACATCGATCTCATGTCGGGCTCGGCGTCAGCCACGGCCTGGGGCTGCGACCTTTCGAAGAAATACGTTGAGATCAACGCGGAGTACGGCACATGAGCGCTTCTCACTCCAACACGCCCAACGCGGGCTCTTCTCCTATAACGACGAAGTTCGTGCTCGACACCCTCGAGTACGTGCGCACGTTCGCGGGCGAAACGCTGCTGATCAAGCTCGGCGGGGCGGCCCTGCAGGATTTCGATCTCGTCGTGAGCATCTGCCGCGATCTTGCCCTCATCCGTTCGATCGGAATTTCCATCGTTCTCGTTCACGGCGGCGGACCCGCGATCAACAAGGAGCTCACGCTGCACGGCATCGACTGGAGTTTCATCGACGGCCAGCGCGTCACGACCGAACCGATGATGGACATCGTCGAAATGGTCTTGAGCGGCTCGGTCAACCGTCGCATCGTGCGCACGCTCAACCACGCCGGCGTTTGCGCCGTTGGAATTTCGGGCACCGACGCGCGCGTCCTGCAATGCCGTCCCGCGCGCGCCGAGCTGGGCCAGGTCGGCGCGATCGAGAAGGTCGACGTTTCGTTCATCCGCACCATTCTCAATACGCAGACCGAAGCCGACGAAGATCAAAAAGGCGGAATGGGTTTCATTCCCGTCATCGCGCCCGTGGGATTCGGTCCCGAGGGCCGCGCCATGAACGTGAACGCCGACTGGGCCGCAAGCCACATCGCGGCCGCCTTGGGCATCCGTAAGATCATTTATCTCACCGACCAGGAAGGCATCTTGGGAGCCGACGGAAAACTCGCCTCGGAAGTCGACGCAGCAAGCTTGCGCGGTTTTGTCGATGCCGGCGTCGTCAAAGGCGGCATGCTCGCCAAGACGCAGACCATCCTTCACGCGCTCAAAAGCGGCGTGAAAGACGTGCACATTCTTAATTCCAGGCGCCCGCACTGCCTGATCGAAGAACTTTTCACGAGCCAAGGCGTGGGAACGATTTGCCGAGGCCTGACCGCGGCGGCGATAACTTCTACGAAAGGGAGCGAAATACATGGAACTGCTTGAGAGCCTGCGCCAGATCCTTTCGGCGGGCGACGCCGGCACGCAGGAAGAGCTTCGCCGGCTGCTGCAGGCTCGTGGACTCGACGTCACGCAGTCGACCGTCTCTCGCGCGCTAAGAAAACTCGGTGCCGTGCGAGCCGCCGACGAATCGGGCCGCACGCGCTATCGCCTGGCAACGGCCGAGGCCGTCGACGCGCTCGACGGTGACGCCTCGCTTAAGGGCATGCTCCTGAACATCGTCAGCAACGGGTCACTCGTGGTGTTACAGACTGCCCCAGGCTCGGCTTCGCTTCTAGCGCGCGTACTCGATCAGAAAAAGCCCGCCGGAATTCTCGGCACGATCGCCGGCGACGACACGATT
>JACPKS010000018.1 GCA_016186905.1 Deltaproteobacteria bacterium | reverse complement strand
TAGGAATGATGGTGGGAGAATCCGGTGGAACAACACCAGCATGGGCGGGCAAGGCGTATTACAACTCATATGGCACGTGCATAGGTGGCGACTGCATCTTGGGTTCTAAGAAAAGTATCGCCTCCGCCTCATGCAAACCAAGAAGCACTGCTCCGAGCACCAACAGTCCCACTAGTTTTCTGAACAAATAGCGCTCACAAACGCGGAGGATTTCCATTCTAACAATTAGCAGACGCGTGGGGCTTCGGAACGCGCGTGGTTTCCCTACGCATCCTGGCGGAAGCCATATTATGGCTTCCGCATTGGGATGCCACTGCGTGGCACCTCACGCTTCGGCTCCTGCCTCAGCGTCCTTCGCCCCACGCGACCGTGATTGCAGAAAACTATTCGAGTCTTATGGATGTAGTTTTTTCAATCGCTCTGTCTTTTCTACACGGTTTCTGAACGCAATATTCGTGCACGCCGTTGCGCGAAATTATTTTTTGATGTCGGTGACTCGAAATCTCGCAAGTATCCGCGCAAGGCGGCCTTGCATTGAATTATTCAGCGCTCGAATTCAAAAAACTGCGGCGTAGAATTTTCACGCAACAGCGGGCAATTGTGCGCGCTCTTGAAAAATCAAATGGCACTGTACTTGCTCTTCCTTTCCGCGGAAGAGAGGAGCGGGAAATGAAAATGCAAGAACTTCATCAGCGCGCGCTGGAGGCGGCTCGAAAATTCTTTCAGGCCGAGGCGGAGCTGCTTGATCTCATCCAAAAGATTGATGCACAAAAAGGTTTTCGAGATCTTGGGTACGCCAGTTTATTTTCATACGCTGTCGATGGTTTGAAATTTTCCGAGAGTACGGCTCTGAATCTGATCGGCGTCGCTCGGAAAGCGGTTCAGGTTCCGGCGTTGAAAACCGAGATTCAGGCCGGAAACTTGAGCGTTTGCAAGGCGCGAAAGATCGTTCCGGTGCTCAATGTCCAAAATCAGGCCGAGTGGATCGAGAAAGCTAAGACGCTCCCCACGCGCACGCTCGAACGGGAAATCGCAAGGGTCGCGCCGGCGGCGGCCTTTCCGGAGCGCGTGCGCTATGCCACCGAAAATCGGTTGAACTTAAGTCTTTCGGTCGACGAAAAAACCATGCACGCGATCCGCCGCGTGCAAGACCTCGAGTGCCAGAGGCAAGGCCGACCCGTGACGCTGGAAGAAACGCTTGCCGTAATGAGCGGGTGTTATCTCGAAAAAAATGATCCCGTGGAAAAAGCGAAACGTGCAGTGACAAAAACCAAGGTTGCGAAAGCCGGACCGAAAAAGACGGATGTCACGCGGCATACGAATTCCGCTGAAAGCCAAGGCGAGCGCATTCCAAATCCTGCGGTAATCGAGCATCAACTCGCGTTAAGAGACAGTGCCCAGTGTACTGCGATAATTCGCGGTGGTGGTCGGTGCCCAAATCGGCGATGGATTCATATCCACCACATAAAACCCGTAAGTTTAGGCGGCCGGAATACCCTCGAAAACCTTACAACGCTGTGCTCGGCCCATCACCGAATGGTACATGCGGGTGCCATGCCCGGATCTCTAAGTGGGTGATCACTGGCGTTGCTGCTTCGGGGCGAAAATGGTACTTCAACATGAAATGCCCAGCCCTTCCAAGCACATCCGGAACTTCTCGATCATCGCGCACATCGATCACGGAAAATCCACGCTCGCCGACCGGTTGATCGAGACTACGGGCACGGTTTCGCATCGCGAGATGGAAGCGCAGTACCTCGATAACATGGACATCGAGCGCGAGCGCGGGATCACGATCAAGGCGCAGACCGTGCGCCTCGCGTACAAAGCCAAGGACGGGAATACGTACCATCTGAATCTCATCGACACTCCGGGCCACGTCGACTTCACGTACGAAGTTTCGCGAAGTCTCGCCGCCTGCGAAGGCGCGATCCTCGTCGTGGACGCTTCGCAAGGGGTCGAAGCCCAGACGCTCGCCAACGTCTACATGGCGATGAGCAACAATCTCGAGATCCTGCCGGTGCTGAACAAGATCGATCTTCCGGCCGCCGACCCTGAGCGCGTGCGCCAGCAGATCGAGGACGTGATCGGCATCGACGCCTCCCACGCGGTGCTCGCGAGCGCCAAGAGCGGGATCGGGATCGCCGAAATCCTGGAAAGTGTCGTGACGTATTTTCCGCCGCCGAAGAACAACGACGATAAGCCGCTTCGCGCGCTGATTTTCGACAGCTGGTTCGATTCGTACCAGGGCGTGGTCACGCTTGCGCGCGTCTTCGACGGAACCGTGAAAAAGGGCGACCGTATCCGGCTCTTCCACATCGGGAAGGAATTCGAAGTCAACAGGCTCGGCGTGTTCGCGCCGAAGTTTCGCGAAGTCGAGAGTCTCACGAGCGGCGAGGTGGGCTGCTTCATCTGCGGCATCCGCGACGTGCGCGACGCGAGAGTCGGCGATACGATCTGCGCGGCAGGCGTCGAAGGACTCGAGCCGCTCAAAGGGTTTCACGAGGTGAAGCCGATGGTGTTCTCAGGGCTGTATCCGATCGACGCCGACCAGTACAACGATCTCAAAGACGCTTTGGAAAAGCTGCGCCTGAACGATTCCGCTTTTACGTTTGAGCCCGAGAGCTCAAACGCGCTTGGGTTCGGCTTTCGCTGCGGCTTTCTGGGGCTCCTTCACATGGACGTCGTGCAGGAACGCCTGGAGCGCGAGTATGACCTGAACCTCATCACGACGGCGCCGTCGGTGGTCTACAAAGTCACGAAAACGAACGGCGAGCGCGTGACGGTCGACAATCCCTCGCTGCTTCCGCCGCAGGTGAACATCGCGAGGGTCGAGGAGCCCTACATCAAGCTGCTGATTCACCTTCCGAGCGAATACGTGGGAAACGTGATCCCGCTCTGCGAAGACCGCCGCGGCATCCAGAAAAAAATCGAATACGTGACTGCCGATCGCGTGATGCTCGAATACGAGATGCCGCTTTCGGAGATGGTTTTCGATTTTTTCGACCGGCTGAAAAGCATCACGCGCGGATATGCCAGCATGGACTACGAGCTGATCGACTACCGCGAGGCGGATCTCGTGAAGCTCGACATTCTCATCAACGCCGAGCCGGTCGACGCGCTTTCGCTGATTCTTCACAAGTCGAAGGCGGCGGCCCGAGGCCGCGATCTCGCCAAGAAGATGAAGGAGCTGATCGAGCGGCAGATGTTCGAGGTGGCGATCCAGGCCGCGATCGGCAGCAAGGTCGTCGCGCGCGAGACGCTTTCGGCGCTTCGAAAGAACGTGACCGCGAAATGCTACGGCGGCGACATCACGAGAAAGCGAAAGCTTCTCGAGAAACAAAAAGAAGGCAAGAAACGGATGAAGCAGATCGGAACGGTCGAGATTCCGCAAGAGGCCTTTCTGGCCGTGCTGAAGGTGGACTGATGGAATCGGCGCGCGACCCTGAGCCGGACACGGCTCCAGACCGAAACGGCTTCAGTGGAAAGCCGCTCGTCGCGTCCAGAAGTTTTCTTTGGAGCTACGTCGCGGCGATCGTGCTTGCCGCGGCCGCGGCGTTTCTCGTGCGCATCCATATCGTCGAGGCTTATCGCATCCCGACGGATTTCATGTCTCCGACGCTCTTGTCCGGCGACCATATCTTCGTCGACAAGATGGCCTATCGCCGGTGGAAATTGTTCGGCCCATCCGCTCTTCCCGCCCGCGGCGACATCGTGGTGTTCAGTTTTCCGAGCCAACCCAAAAAAGATTTCATCAAGCGGGTGATCGCCGTGCCAGGCGACCAGGTTTCGATCGCGGACGGGGCGGTTACGGTCAACGGAGCGAAGATCACTTCGCGCGAGCCGTCGCCGACGGGCGAGGACGAGGTCGAGGAATCGATCGGCGGGCACAATTACCGTGTCAGCTGGCTTAAAGATTCCGCGCAGCCACGAAAGATGCCGCCGGTTCAGGTTCCGGCCGGCCAGGTGTTCGTGCTGGGCGATAACCGCTCTCAGGGCCAGGACAGCCGCAACTGGGGTTTCGTTCCCGCGAAGTTCATGAAGGGACGCGCATCGGTCATCTGGTTCTCTTCAGGGAAAAGCGCCAAGGGAAAGGGCATTCGCTGGCAGCGGATATTCAGGAGGGTGGAGTGAAAAGCTGGAAAAATCGCAGCCTGATCGAGGCGCGTGAGCTTTCGGAGCCCGAGATCCGCGCGGTGCTCGCGCGCGCGGGTGAGCTCAAGAAACTCTGGCAAGGCTGGCGGGGCTCGGAATTTCCGCATCAATCGCTGCGCGGAAAGACCGTCGTGAATCTTTTCTTCGAGCCCAGCACGCGCACCCGCTCCTCGTTCGAGCTCGCGGCCGACCGGCTTGGCGCGCACGTGCTGAACCTTTCGCCGGAGGGTTCGTCGATTTCCAAAGGCGAAACGCTTTTTGATACCGCCAAGAATCTCGAGGCGATGGACCCTGATCTGCTCGTCGTGCGCCACGCGTCGGCAGGCGCGCCCTATCAGCTCTCGAAGATCGTGCGCGTGCCGATCATCAACGCGGGCGACGGCTTTCACGAGCACCCCTCGCAGGCGCTGCTCGATGCGTTTACGATCGAGGAGGCGAAGGGCGGCATCAAGGGTTTGCGTATTTTGATCGTCGGCGACATCGCGCATTCGCGCGTGGCGCGCTCGTGTATTTATACTTTTCGCACTCTTGGCGCCAAGGTCGCGGTCTGCGGCCCGCCGAGCCTCATTCCGCCGTCGGTCGAAAGCCTCGGAGTGACGCTCGACTATCATTTGCACCGCGCGATCCGCGACGCCGACGTCGTGATGATGCTGCGGATTCAGCTGGAACGGCAGGCCCGGAATACGCCGGGCGGAACGCGAGCGAACACGCAATTCCCATCCCTTGGCGAGTATTCGAGATTCTGGGGCTTGAACGTCGAAACCGTGAAGGAACTAAAGCAAGGCGCCATCATCATGCATCCGGGGCCGCTCAATGAAGGTGTCGAGATCTCGCAGGAAGTCGCGACGGGCCCGTATTCGGTGATCCTCAATCAGGTCAGCAACGGCGTCATCGTTCGGATGGCGCTGATGGATCTGATTCTCGGAAACGGAGGGCGGTCGGCATGAAACCCACGGAAAATCCGCGGACGAACACTTTCGTGCTGGCCAACGTGCGGCTCGTTGACCCCGTGCTTGGCGTCGACGGTGAGCGCGAGATTTGGGTCGAGAAGGCGCGCGTGCGGCAGATCGCGCCCAAGGGCGCGCTCACCGAAAAAAAATCGCGCGAGGCTTCTTCGCTTCCCGAAATTCTGGATGGGCGCGGCCTGCTCTGCACGCCGGGCCTCGTGGACCTGCACGTCCATCTTCGCGAGCCGGGGCACGAGTACAAAGAGACGATCGCAACCGGTACGCTTGCCGCAGCGGCGGGTGGCGTGACGTCGGTCGTGTGCATGGCCAACACCGATCCCGTCAACGACAACCCCTACGTCACCGAGTTCATCCTCGCGCAGGCGCGCACGCACGGAAAGGCGCGCGTCTATCCCGTCGGCGCGCTCTCAAAGGGCCTTAAGGGCGAAAGCCTCGCCGAAATCGGAAAAATGCGCGAAGCCGGCATCGTCGCGGTGAGCGACGACGGCGTGAGCGTGATGAACAGCTATCTCATGCGCAAGGCGCTCGATTACTGCAAGACGTTCGATCTTCCGGTCATCTCGCACGCCGACGACCTCAATCTCGTGGGGCATGGCGTGATGAACGAGGGCGTGCACTCCAATGCGCTGGGCCTTCGCGGAATTCCAGCCGAAGCCGAGGAGATCATCGTCGCGCGCGACGTGGCGCTCGCCAGGCTTACGCGCGGACGCGTGCACTTCGCGCACCTGAGCTGCTGGCAGTCGCTCGTGCACGTCAGGCGCGCGAAGGAGGAGGGTCTCAAGGTCACGGCCGAGGTGACGCCGCACCATCTGTGTTTCACCGAAGAAGACGTTCAAAGCTACGACGCCAATTACAAAATGTCGCCGCCGCTTCGAACCCGGCGCGACATCGACGCGCTTAAGGCCGCGATCGCCGACGGCACTATTGATTGTATCGCTACCGACCACGCGCCGCACGCCCCGCGCGACAAGAACGTGCTTTTCGAGTACGCCGCCAACGGCGTCGTGGGTCTTGAGACGAACTGGCCGGTGGGCTTGGAGCTCGTGGCGGAAGGGATCGTAACGCTTTCGAAGCTCGTCGAAATCATGTCGGTCAATCCCGCGCGCATCGCGGGGATTCCCGCCGGAACGCTTAAAGAGGGCTCGGCCGCGGATTTCACGCTTTCCGACCCCGAGGCGGAATATGTCTTGAGGGGCGAAGACCTTCATTCTAAAAGCAGAAACAGCCCGTATATCGGGAAGCGGCTCAAGGGCCGCGTGATGGCCACGTTCGTCGGAGGCGAGTGCCGATGGCAGGCGGAGTGAAAGACCGGTTCAAGGAACCCGATGGCGTTCTTTGGCTCGAAGACGGTTCGGAGTTCGAGGGCTGTCTTTTCGGCGCCGCGCCGTTTTGCGACACGCCCGCGAAAACCCGCGGCTTCGGCGAGGTCATCTTCAACACCGCGATGAGCGGCTACCAGGAAGTGCTCACCGACACGAGCTACTGGCAGCAGATCGTGGTGATGACCTATCCCCACCAAGGAAATTACGGCGTCAACGAGACCGACGACGAGTCGCACGGCGGCCCCAAGGTCTCGGGTTTCATCGTGCGCGAGAACGTGCCGATCCCGTCCAATTTTTCCTCAAAACGCGCGCTGGAAGATGATCTGCGGAAAAACGGAATTCCCGCGCTCACCGGCGTCGACACGCGCGCGCTCACCCTTCACATCCGCGACAAAGGCGCGATGCGCGGATTGATTCTGTCGAAGGAAGACCGCAAGCGTCTGGGCAAGGACGCGGCCGCGGTGTTCGCGAAATATCCGTCTTTTCTCGGACGCGACCTCATCAAGGAAGTCACGACGAAAAGACCGTACTGGTTTTCAGAGCGCGGAAAAAAGACCGTTGTGGCGATCGACTTCGGCATCAAGCTCGGTCTCCTGCGCGAGATCGCCGCGCGCGGCGCAAGTGTCGTCGTGCTTCCCGCCACGGCGACGGCGGAAGAAATCCTCGCCTACAAGCCCGACGGCGTGTTTCTCTCGAACGGCCCGGGCGACCCCGCGACGGCGACCTACGCGATCAAGACCGTGCGCGAGCTGCTCGGAAAGAAGCCGATCTTCGGCGTGTGCATGGGACATCAGATTTTGTCGCTCGCGCTCGGCGGAAAAACCTACAAGATGAAATTCGGGCACCGGGGCGTGAACCAGCCGGTTTTGAACGTCGAGAAAAAGTCGGTCGAGATCTCCTCGCACAACCACGGGTTCGCGGTCGACGCGGACTCGCTTCCGAAGAACGTGCGACAGACGCACGTGAACTTGAACGACCGCACCTGCGAGGGAATCGACTGCCCCGAACTCAATGCGTTTTCGGTGCAGTACCATCCCGAGTCGGCGCCCGGGCCGCACGATTCGGATTATCTTTTCGATAAGTTCGTCAAAGCGATGGGATAAAAAAACGCGCGAGAGATTCTCCCGCGCGTCTCTTTTCGACCGCTCTTTATTAGCTGATCAGTTCTTCGTATAGCCGATGTAGTAGACGATTTCTTTATCGAATTCTTGGCCCGCTCTCCGGAGGTCGTCGAACACGAGCCGGTTCGCGCAAAGCATTTTTGAGGCCGTGATCGTTCGGCATTCGTAGTTGTAGTGATTGATCTCATTGGACTGCTTGCCAGAACGGTCGTAGCCGTATTCAGCAAAGCATGCCGTGTTGTCTTTCTCGATGCGAACTTCGTAGGGCCCCTGATCGCCACGATCAAGCCCCAGATTTTCAATCGACACCAGTATCGAGTCGTGGCTCTGACCGAAGAAGTCCGCGCCGGACGAAATTGAGAACGTCAGGCCCGGGTTCGTGCCATCCTTGTTCTTCATTCCCTCCGGAAAGAATCCTTCAGTGAATGCGCGATGGGGAAAGCCGGGAAGCTTCGCAAAGGCGACCTGCATCCAGTGACCGGCGAGATCCTCGATCCGTGAAGTGCGCGCTTTCTGGAACTCGACCGCGGCCTTCTCGAAAGGGAACGCGTTCGGCGTGGGTGTCGCCGGCTTATCGGTACACGTCTTGCCCGGGCAATCGCCATCCATATTCAGAAAAAACGCCTCGCTGCCGAGGGCTGGGGAGCCCAGCGCGCAGCAGTAGAGCAGGGCTGAAACAAAAAGAACACTGAGTTTCATGGAAGACCTCCAATTGAAAATCCGTAAGTATCGACTTGGGTATTTATCTGTGCTTACGCAGGATGTCAAGGGTGGATTATATTGACAGTGATATATACATATGTCAATATCATGGTATGGATAAGATCAAGCGGATCTCGGCTAACCTTCCCGCGCAGCTGCTGGAGGAAACGACGAAAATCACGAGGAAAGGCATTACCGAGACGCTGATCGCGGGCCTGAAGCTGCTTCAGCGTTCGCAGGCTTACGAGAAGGCAAAGCCGCTTAAGGGAAAGTTACATCTGGATTTGGATTTGGACGCCAGCCGTGAACGCTCTCATCGTTGATACGTCATCCTGGATCTCGTATTTCGCGGCAAAGGCGCGCGAGGACGACATTGATCTCGCGCTGCAAGAGGGCAGGATATATCTTCCGCCAGTGGTAGCGGCAGAACTGATGAGTGCGCGACTGCCCTCGAGTCAGAAGACGGCGTTGCGAGCTTTTTTGGAAGAACTCCCTCTTTGCGAAAGCGCATTGGATCATTGGATCAGGGTGGGAGAGTTGCGCGCCGAGCTTGCCGTGAAGGGGCTAACGATCTCGACGCCTGACGCCCACGTTGCCCAGTGCGCGATCGACCTCAAGTGCTTCCTGCTGACGGAAGACGGGGTTTTCGAGAAAATTTCTCTTAAGAATCCGCTTCGCCTGCTTCGCTGAATCTCCAAAAATTTGCGCTCGGCCATCACGGCCTCGCACCCTCCGGGCTTGCGCGAATTTTTTAGCATCCTGCTAAAAAATTTGCGCTGTATTTTTTCCCGAAAAAAGTGTCTCTTTAGTTTCTCCATGTACCAGAAATACCTCGATCCCGTGGTTGAGACGTTCACTGCCGGCGACTACTACAAAGAGGTCTTCCAGGCCAAGCAGGAATACTTCGAGCGCGCCGGCGTCGTGTACGAAGACGACTCCGAATACGAAAACCGCATGAACACGTTCATGGACTGGTACCTCTTCGACCGCGAGCTGCCCGGCATCGACTTGCCGCCCATCAAGCTTTATTTCCGCAAAAACGAGGACCGCTTCACGAAGGAAGAAGCCGGGATTTACAAGGGCTTCTGCAACACGATTTTGAGCATCTTCTACCTGCGCAAGGCGAGCGGCGGGTGCGTGTTCGTGAAAGACCTCTTCTCGCGCAAGAATTACGAGGTTCGCGACGGCGAGATCAACGCCGGTTTCATGAAGGGCGATATCTTCGAGGGAAGGCTCATTCCTTTTCAGGGGATCTACGAATTCTCGAAGGGCTTCTGCTTTCATCCCGTCGAGATGGAAAAATTCATCCTGGGCGAGATCAAGAAGGTGCGCAACCAGGACAAAGCCCGCCAGACCAAGCTCATCCTGCGGCTTTCGGCGATGAAGCTCAAGCAGACGCGCTATCAGCACATCAATATCAAGCATATTTACACCTTCGACCCGAAATTCTGATAATGGATATTCAGAGGAACACATGAAGGTCTGGTCGATCGAAGATTCGCTGAAAGCGTACAATATCGAGAACTGGGGTTTGCATTACTTCGGAATCAATCCGAAGGGCAACCTCACGGTCAATCCGCGCCAGACCTCGATGCCCACGATCGACATGAAAGAAGTCGTCGACGACATCGTCGCGCGCGGCATCAAGCTGCCGGTGCTGATCCGCTTTCAGGATATTCTTCGCCACAGGGTCATCACGCTGAACGAGGCGTTCAAGAAGGCGATCGAGGAGAACAATTACAAGGGCCGCTATCAGGGCGTGTACCCGATCAAGGTGAACCAGCTGCGCGAGGTCGTGGAGGAGATTCTCGACGCCGGCGCGGCTTACCAGTTCGGCATCGAAGCGGGCAGCAAGGCCGAGCTTCTCGCGGCGATCGCGATGAATTCGAATCCCGATTCGCTCATCCTCTGCAACGGCTACAAGGATTATTCGATCATCAAGACGGCGTTGAACGGCTTGAAGCTCGGAAAGCGCGTCATCATCATCGTCGAGAAACTTTCCGAGCTTTACCAGGTCATGAAAATCGGGCGCGAGATCGGCGTGCGCCCGCAGATCGGCATCCGCTGCAAGCTGCGCACGAAAGGCAGCGGCAAGTGGGAGTCGTCGGGCGGCGAGGCCGCGAAGTTCGGGCTCACCACGCCCGAGATTCTGCAGGCGATCAAGACGCTCAAAGACGAGGGGATGATCGACTGCGCGAAGCTCATGCACTTTCACATCGGCTCGCAGATCACCGACATCCGCACCATCAAGGACGCGACCAAGGAAGCCGCGCGCATTTACGCGAAATTGAGGAAAATGGGCGTGGATCTCGAGTATCTCGACGTGGGCGGGGGCTTGGGCGTCGACTACGACGGAAGCCACACGTCGTTCAACAGCTCGACGAACTACTCGCTGCAGGAGTACGTGAGCGACATCGTGTACACGATCCAGGAGGTCTGCCTCGCCGAGGAGGTTCCCGAGCCCGGCATCGTGAGCGAGTCGGGCCGCGCGATCGTCGCGCACCACTCGGTGCTCGTGGTGAACGTGTTCGGCAGCATCGAGATCGGCGCGACACCTTATTCGCTCGAGCCGTCGCCCGACGAGAACGACGTCGTGCACGAGATGCGCGAGATTCTCGCGGGGCTATCGATCAAGAATCTCTCCGAGGCTTATCACGACGCGCTTAACCGCAAGGAAGAAGCGTTCACGATGTTCAAGCTTGGCTTTCTCGACCTCGAAGACAAGGCCAAGGTCGAGAATCTCTTCTGGAAGATCTGCCATTCGATCGCCAAGATGATGCCGACTTTGAAGTACGTGCCCGAGGAGCTCATTGAGATGACGAAGCATCTCTCGGACCAGTATCTCTGCAATTTTTCGCTGTTCCAGAGCGCGCCCGACCACTGGGCGATCCAGCATCTCTTCCCCATTCTTCCGATCCACCGCTTGAACGAAGAGCCGGCGCGGCAGGCGACGCTCGTCGACATCACCTGCGACTCCGACGGCAAGATGGACAAGTTCATCGACCTTCGCGACGTGAAAGACACGCTTCCGCTTCACGCGTTGAACGGCGGGCCATACTACCTCGGACTTTTTTTGATGGGCGCGTACCAAGACATCATGGGCGACGAGCACAATCTCTTCGGGCGCGTGAACGAGGTGCACGTCTTCGAGGACGCCGAGGAACCGGGCGGCTATTACATCGAGGAGATCATCCAGGGGAATACGGTTTCAGGAATTCTCTCGACCATTCAGTACAACCCGGCCGAGCTCGCGAAGATGATCAAGAGCTGCGCCGACGCGCAGGTGAAGGCGGGCGCTTTGAAGCCGCGCGAAGGCGTGGACCTGCTCAACGATTACGAGCAAAGGCTCGGCGAGTATACGTACATCGATCATTCTTGAGTGTTGAGTTTATTTCATGCCTGTGAAAACAACACCGCTCAGGCGCGCTCGCTGGCGTAGCGATCCAGAGCATTTCTGTTTTATCTTGAAAACTTCTGATGTTCATTCAAGCAAGTCCGCGCCTGTCATCCGCTCCCAACGCCCGAGCCCGTCATCTCGCCCAGCATCCGGAGAATATCCTGTTCGATGCTCCGGATGTCCGTCTCGATCTCTTCTAGCGGCCGGGGCGGCGTGTAGCGATAGAAGTACCGGTTGAAGTTGATCTCGTAGCCGATAATCCCGACCCGACCGTCTTTCAGGTCGCGTTTCTCCGTGTCGATCCAGGCGTCTGGAACGTGTGGCTTCACCTCGCGTTCAAAGAAATCTTCCACGCGCTCTGATAGAGGCACGGTTTCGGTGTCGCGCAGTTCCGGATCCGGCTCCGGGTTGCCCTCGCTGTCAAGACAGATGGCCGCCGTCTCGTCCCGCTCCGAGAGGGCCGACAGGATCGCCTTGTAGAGCGGAGCAGAGAGTTTCAAGCCCCTCCCTTGAGAGGTGGAATTAATCAGTCCCTCGAATTCCCGTCTATCCCTGAAAGGCGTGGACGGGAGCGTGCGCACGAATGCACGGACCGCCTCCTGTTGAGCGCGTCCCTCGGCCTGCTCCTTGGCCCCTGCGGCGCCCTTTTTCTTCGACTGTGCCAGTGCCAGAAAGCCTCGCTCTTCTTTTAGGCGCGCGACGCGCTCCGGGATTGCCTGGAAGTTGAGGCGGAGCGGACGCTCAACGGTGATCTTGCGAAAGCCAAAGTGCGTGGTCGAGAAGACTTTGCTGACGACCGCCTCTTCTTTCTTTCCGTCTTTCGTGACCATACAAGTGTGGCCGTCCTTAAAATCTGTGAGAATCTTGAGAATTTCTTGGGCTCGGTCGAGCGGGATCTGACGACGTTTATCGCCGAGGCTCTTTGGCATGGGTACCCAAAATGAGGTGGCGTCGATCAGCTGAACTTTGCCGCGACGCGATGGGGCCTTGCGGTTAGTCACCACCCATACGTAGGTTGCGATACCCGTGTTGTAAAAGAGCTGCTCCGGCAACGCGATCAGTGCTTCGAGTAAGTCGTTTTCGAGAATGTATCGGCGGATCTCGCTCTCGCCACTCCCGGCGTCACCCGTGAAGAGCGGCGAGCCGTTCATGATGATCGCGATTCGCGAGCCGCCGTCCTTCGGATCTTTGGCGTGACCCAACATGTGCAGCAGAAACAGGAGCTGGCCGTCGCTGATGCGCGGCAGGCCGGGGGCAAATCGACCCGACGCGCCGCGCTCGTGCTCGGCGCGCACGGCGTCTTCGTCACGCTTCCAATCCTTGCCGTACGGGGGGTTTGCAATGAGGTAGTCAAAGCTCTTACCCGAATGGCGGTCATTCGAGAGCGTGCTCCCGTAGGCGATATTGTCGGCATCGCGACCCGTGGGGTCTTTCATGAACAGGTCCGACTTCGAAACCGCCCAAGTTTCTGGGTTCACCTCCTGGCCGAAAAGGTGAATCTCCGCCCCCGGGTTGACCGGGGCACGCAAGATATTGCCATTCTTCCGCAGTCCGATCGTGATGTGCTCCTTGGTGATCAGCAACATGCCGCCAGAACCGCAGCAGGGGTCAAAGACCGTACGGATGACTCGTTCGCGGCGGATTCGGTCCTCGTCACCCGCTAGCATTAAATCGACCATCAGATGCACCACGTCGCGAGGCGTAAAGTGCTCGCCCGGGTTCTCATTCAACGCTTCATTGAACTTTCTAATCAGCTCTTCAAAGATCGTCCCCATGGTGGGGTTGTCGATCTGGTCGGGATGCAAATCGACGTTCTTGAAGCGTTCAAGCACTTGGAAGAGAAGCCCTGCCTCGTCGAGCTTGCTGATCGTATTGTCGAAGTCGAACTTTTCCAGCACTTCGCGCATGTTCGGGCTGAAGCCCGCGATGTAATTCCGTAGATTCGCGGCCAGGTGCGGGGCGTCTGCAAGAAGCTTGTCGAAGTCGTATCGGGACGTGTTGTAGAACGCGAAGCCGGAGACTTTCCTCAGCTGCGGATCGAGGTTCTCTAGCTTTTTCCCTCTCATCTCAGCTTGCTTGGCGAGCACCTTCTCTTTGGTCGGCGCCAGCACGCAATCGAGGCGACGCAAAACCGTGAGCGGAAGGATCACATCCTGGTACTTGCCGCGCTTAAAGGTGTCGCGGATGAGGTCGGCCACACCCCAAAGGAAATTGACAATCTCGCCGTGATTCATCGGTCACTCTTCTCGGGTGCAGTTTGCGAACTTGACTGCTGGGGGAATCGCGTCCGAATGTACTCACTGGCGCTTTTGGGGGGTAACACCACGCTACCCGGACCGCTGCGCACGTAAAAATCACCGTCTGGCGACTTTTCCATCCCTTGCCACTTGAGGAACACCGGCTCGAGGCTGCGCTGGCAGCTCACGACGCAAACCGTCTTGTCGCGCACGATCTGCATCTTCGGATCGATGCACGTACTCGCACGGTCGCCGAGTCCGTTGCGAACCAATTGGGCCAGATGGCGCATGAATTTGTCGTCGTTGTCGAACTGGTCGTGCTCGACGCCTATCACCGAGCCATCGTCGGCAATGCCGATCAAGAGGTCGCCGCCCTCGGTGTTCAAAAATGCGGCGATCGTCTTGAGTATGGCGTGTGGCACAGCCCTTTCGTCCTTGCGGTCCTCCTTGAGGTTCCAGCGCAGCGAAGACTTGAACTCAAGAGTCTTTGACTCACCCCTTTTGATTAGTTCTTCGGCATTGCGATGAGCCCGAAGGTACTGATCGAAGAGGAAGTTCTTGATGGCTTCGCCGAACGCGCGGTCGTCGGTAATCCGTTTGTAAAGATCGAAGTTCGAGTCGACGATATCTTGGATCACGTGTTCGACCTTCTGATCGAAGGTCAGTCGCACGTTTTCCCGCGTATTCACCCGGGCGCTGGCGTCGAGGCCATCATCGGCGTCGAGGCGCTGCATCATCTGCCCTACGGTCGCGCGGTGCTCTGGACCGAGGTTCAAGCCGAAGCGCTCGTTCAGCTCCGCGATGATCCGGGAAAGCGCCTCCAGCTCCTCGGGCGCAGGACCGTGGGAACCCTTCGTGCTCATGGGGTCAAGCGCGCCATTCTTGCGGTCCAGCGCGATCTTTCCGCTGCCGGTCTGCTGAACACGGTACGACTCCATGTCAATATTCTGCTGTACCTCCCGGGGCAATTCGGCCCAGTCGGGAGGGAGCAGCCGGCGCAAGTGGCGGGCGAATACGTAGAGCTTTTCAAGGTCGGCGTCCGTAAACGTAAGCACCTGCGCCAAAAACGCGTAGAGCCGCACGTAATCGGTAAGCTGCCCCCGGAAGTCGTGCCGCTCCGGTTCGGAGATCTCATTGAATCGGCCAACCACGGGAGCCAGAACCGCGTAGAGCCGGTCCTGTGTCGCCCTCGGATCGAAGTAGACCTTGGCGAATTGGTCCACATCGGCAGCGGTGTAAACCGGAAAGCTCGCGAGCCGGCTCTGAATTTCGTAAAGCAGGTTCGGATCGGTCGCCTCTGATAAGAGCGTCGTCTCGTAGTACGGCTCGAAAGCGGCCT
>JACPKS010000017.1 GCA_016186905.1 Deltaproteobacteria bacterium | reverse complement strand
CGGCATCTGCTGCGTGCCGATCGCCTGCCTCAAAAACGACAGCACGACCACGATGCGCGTGAACGACGTCATCAAAATAAGAATCGCCGGCGCAAGGGTCAGCACCGTGAGCATGATCAAAATCTTCAGGGCATTGGCGGTTTCGGCTGGCTTTCCGGCCTCGGTCAGGCCCAGCGAGAGCGTCGGAATTCCAAGCGAGGCGCGCGTCTCGGCGCCCTGGAGCGAAGGAGCCGCGGTCGGCGACGACGACGGCGGCGGACTCTTCGCCGCGCGGGCGACGGTGCCTGCCGCGTAAGCGGCGCCGGCGGGAACAAATGACGCCGCGGCTCCGAGAAGAACCGTCATCGCCATGATTCGAATCGTGGAACGCACCATCACGTCCTCATGCCAGCGGCTTCAGCTTTGTTAGTTTTTCGCGAATATTCGCGCGGATCGATGAGAGTTCAACGCGATCGGTGACGGCTTGAGCCGCCGTACCCAAGCCCGTATCGGGCTCCGGTTCCTTTTGAGCGGCGACGTCACGCGCTCCGTCGTCGTTTGCGCCGGACGATTTCGCCGGTTTCGCAAAGACGTTCAGATGCTTCTCGAACGTGCCGCCCCAGAACCTGTCCTCGAGGTACTTGTCGACGTTCGCTTCGTTTCCGAGCCGGCTAATGAGCGAAATGCCTTCGTTGCCCACGCCGACGACCAGATAGTCTCCCGCGACTTTCACGAGAGAGATGTTTTTCTTGTTGCCCAGGTAGTGCGTCGCGATGACCTGGATGATGCGCTCCTTCTTTCCAAACGGAAGTTTCTTGATATTGCTCGAGTAACGGCGAACGAGAAACACGCCGCCGAGGAAGATCCCGATCATTCCGAGCAGCGAAAGCGCCATCCGCACGAAATACTTTGACGGCTCGGCTTTCACGCCGACGGCCGCGTTCTTCGTTTCATCCGGGCGCACGCCGATCGCCTCTGATTCTTGGAGTTTCGTGCCTTGCGGAGCCGAATCTTCAGCTTTCGTCTTGTCGACGCCAGACGAGCTGAACGCCGCCTTGATCGAATCCGGATTGTGGATGTCGATCTCGCGCGTACTCGAGACCACTTCCTTGATCAGCTCCTTTTCCTCGGGCGACTTTTCATCCGCTTTCGCTGGCGGCTTCATGGCTTCGACGTTTTTGCCGGTTTCACGCACGAGGACCCTGATCGTGCGGGCATTCTTGTTCCAAAACGAGATTTTCCCCCGCGGCGCCCTTTGCGCACCGAAGATAAAGCGCACCCGGGCGACATCGGGGCTGTAGGCGTACGCGAAGACTTTTTGAAAACGGCCCGAATCAGAAGCGGCCGCGCCACCGGCGGCCGGAACGATTTTTGCCCCGTCGATTTTCGTTCCACGAAAAACAAGCTGCATGAAATTGCGCTCGTATTCCGCCTTCAATCCCCGAGCGGAAACCGGCCGGTCGAACGAGAGGTCGATGGCCGTGCCGAGTCCTGCGCGTTCGCCCACACGTTCAACAGTGACATTCGTGAGTTTCGCCGCCGCGTTGGCGTTGGCGGCGCCTGGGGTTACGAAAAAAGAAACAAGAACGGATAGAAAGAGGAAAAAAGGTGTCTTCACCGTCATCGCGCCTCCTGCGCTCCTAGCGGGCATCCTGCCCGCCAAAGATTAAGATGATCCGAATTGCCGATTACTTCAGTTGCTCGATTCTCTCCACCGGCGAAATGATGTCGGTGAGGCGGATACCGAACTTCTCGTTCACGACGACGACTTCGCCGCGTGCCACGAGTTTTTCGTTCACGAGAACTTCCAGCGGCTCGCCGGCGAACTTGGAAAGCTCGACGACCGAGCCCTGCGTCAGCTGAAGGATGTCGCGAATGAGCATCTTCGTTCTGCCGAGCTCGACGGTGACCTTGAGCGGAATGTCGAGGATGAAATCGAGCGACTGGACGTGCCCGCCCACCATCGGTTTTTTGATGGCCTCGCCGCCGCCCGCCGGGGCCGCGCCTTCGGGTGGCGCGGCTGGCGGCGGCGCCTCCGCGCCCGCCTCGCCCGCCGGTTCGTTTGCAATCGCTTCCGCTGTTCCCTCAACCATTACGCACCCCTTTTTAGTTCCGTTTCCTGTTTATCGTTTTCCGTCCACGTCAGTCCGATATCGCCCGCGTAACCTGTACTGCCCGGTTTCCTCTCGAAACCCCGAAGAGGCATTTGTACCGCGAAACCCCTTCCATCAGAATGTTCAGCTCACCGTCGGCATCCTGGGCGAGCGGAATGATGTCGCCCACGTTCAGGTTCACGAGGTCGCCCACGGTAATCGTGGTTTCGCCGAGGTTCACGGCGACTTCCGCCTCGACCAACTGCAGATGCTCGCCCATGGCCTTTGTCCAAACCTTGTCCTTGCTGTCTGACTCGCTCTGAAAGCTCGCGTTCAACTTGTGTTTGATCGGTTCGATCGTCGAATACGGAACGACCAGCGCGATCGTGCCGCTGGCATTCTCGAGCTCGACCTCGAACGTCGTCGAGATGATCACGTCGCTCGGCGGCACCACGCCGACGAACTGCGGGTTCACTTCCGTGCGGACGAAGCTGATCTTGCTTTTATGGACGGGCGCCCACGCTTCCTCGAGATCCGAGATCGCGAGATCGATCACGGTGCGAATGATGGAAAGCTCGATGTGCGTGAATTCTTTTCCGTCGATCTTGGTGTAAGGGCGGTCGGTTCCGCCGAAGTACGCGTCCAGAAGGGCGTAGACGAGCTTGCTCTCGAACACGAGCAGGGCCGGGCCGCGCAGCGCCTCGAAGCGCATGATGCTCATGCAGCTCGGGATCGGCAGCGTGTTGATGAACTCGCCGAATTTGAGCAGGTCGGTCGAGATGATCGAAATCGTCGCGACTTTGCGCAAACTGTTGGAGAGGCTGATGCGAAACAGGCGGATAAAGCGCTCGTAGATGATGTCGAGCGTGGGCATGCGGCCGCGGATGACGCGGTCCTGATTTGTCAGGTCATAAGCCGCGATCTCGAGTTCGCCTTCCTCGACGCTGACGTTTCCCTGCCCGCCCGCTCCGCCGCCGGCGGCAGGCGCGCCGCCGGGAGGCGCGGCTCCGACATCCAGGTTCCCCTCGCTCACCGCCGAGAGGAGCGCGTCGACTTCACTTTGCGACAGTACCTGATTCACGTTTCACCCCTAATTGCTGATCCCAAAGTTGGTGAAGTAGATGCTCTTCACTTTGCTTTGGGTCATGTAACCGTTGATCGCGCGCTTAAGCTCGTCTTTGAGCGCTTCGCGCCCCTCGACCGCGCTGATGTCGCCCGGTTTCTTCGAGTTGAGCAAGCTGATGACGGTATCGCGCACGCGCGGAGTCTTGATCTTGAACTCTTCTTCGGGAGCGTTTTGCTCGAGCTCCACCGAGATATTGATGCGGATATACCGCGGCATCGTCCCGGTGCCCGACGAGAGATTCACCGTGAACTGGTCGAGCGGGATGATCTTTCCGGAATCGACGAGCGATTCCTCCTTGGCGCCTTCGCCGCCGCCGTGGCTCTTCGCGGGCTTTCCTGCCGCGATGTCCTCGACGCTCGGCGAAGAGGCCTCTTTCCGGTGCGCGAGCACGAGCATGACGACGATCCCGATCGTGGCGACCATGTTCACGAGTGTGGAAACCATGACGAGCTTGCCGCCGCCCGAGGGCGCCGGTGCCGCCGCGGTTACGTTGGTTTGCTCTTCCTGTTCTTCGTCAGCCATCGTGTTCTCTCTCGGGGTCGGACAGCTCCAAACTTTCAGTTGAGCAAGCCACATGCCACGCGTTCGCGCCGGGGAGGCATGAAGTGCCGTCGAAGTCGCGGCGCTAACGAATTGGAATCAAAATGATTTGGGTTGGGAAGCGAGGACTGAAGCGAGGTGGATACTCAAGGGGATGACGTCGTTTTGGCGGAGCGGGAATGCGAAAGACAAATGTTTGACGGGGGATCTCCGTTTTCGGAGGCTATCCCACAATGGTTTTCCGGCACTGCTCCGCGATCTTGAGGAAGTCTTTCGAGATACGCTTGTCGCTGCAAACGCGGTTCCAGAAAAGTACCGCGGCCTTTCGCGCTTCATCCCAAACGTCCAGCATGTGAGCGTTCGGGACGGGGGGGGGAAACTCGCGCGCGATGATGTTTCCCGATTCCGGAGCGAACATCATGGGAAGCTTGTCGAATGCGGGCGCGAGGACGTACCGCTCGCGTAGAGTTTTTGCGTCGTAGGAATGCCGCGGATAAAAGGCGATATTCTGAAAATGCCGGTCACTGTCGCCGATGAGCGCTCCGAAGGCGTCGAGAAACCGCATTGTTCTCGCATCCCTTTTATCGACGAGCAGACTTTGCTCGAGTCTTGCGGCGGCTTCCGACCAGCCGTCACGCATTCCCCAATGCGCGTTGTCGATCGCAGCGAGAGTGAGCACCGCCTTTCTTCCTTTTGGGCCTATCCGATCGAAGCGCTCGACTTCGAGAAACACCATCTGGCCGTCAGATCGCAGTTTCGCGTTCGCTACCTGGACTCCGCAAGACTTCAGTGTTTCGAGCGCGATCCACTCGCAAATCAACAGATCCCGCCAGAGCCTTTGAACATCGGAGTCATTCATCCCGGCGAATTTCACGATACAATGTTTGCCATCAGTGAGCGCGGTGAATTTCGGCTGTTCACCGCCGGCGGATGAACCCACTGGCTGATCGCCAAGCGCCGCGCGCGCAAGATGGGGGTACTGCGCCGTCGTCACGTCTTCGTATTGCAATCTCATCCATCGTTCAGCGCTTTCCTGGCCGAATACGACATTGCCGGGAAAGTCCTCCCCTCTGCGTGCGACCGCCGCGAGGATGTGATCGTTCGACCAATCCGAGAGCCTGGCAGGAAGCGAAAGCTCCGAACCGAATCTTTTGACGAAACCACGTCCGAGAAAACCCTGCGGAGCCATGTCGAATATTTCCGGCGGCAGTCCGCCGAAAAATCTCGCTCCAGGATCCATCGCGTAGGTATTACGGTAAAAGACGATGAATTTGGCAACCGACTTCAACTCGCCATTCTCGTTTACCGTAAAATACGGAATCTGCGATTTAATGCCCGGGATTTCGCGTGGCATCCCGTATCGGGTATTTGTGGTCTCACCGAAACGCAGTATTTTTCGCTCTGACTTCGCGATCAGCCGCGACAAAGTCGCCGCGCTGATGTCGAGTTCTGATAAGAGCCTTGCGGGGGAGACCACGCCCTCCAGCAGTAGGATATCAATAAGTTTTCGGCCAAGATCGGGCCGCCGAAGCCTTTTCATAAGCCTATTATGAAATAAGTTATGAAATAAGTAAATTAAAAAATAACATTAATAATAATATATACTTATAAACATGTATAAATATGTTTTGAAATAAGAATAAGAGAGGTAACAGGATATCCTGCTCCCATCCAAACGCTATTGTGCGCCTCATGTGCAAATGTCAAATTTGTTCGATTTCAAACATTTTGACATTTGCACAGACGCCACCCTGGAGCGCGGAAAATCCCGCGCCCTTTAATAAATCGATTTATTATTTCTTCGCTTTTTTCGCGGCCTGTTCCTGCGCCTCGATCTCGAACGCGAGCTCGACGTCTTCGCCGACGAGAACGCCGCCGCTTTCAAGCGCCTTGTTCCAGGTCAGGCCGAACTCCTTGCGATCGATTTTCCCTTTCGCGGAAAACGAAACGACTTTGTTTCCCCACGGATCGGTTGCCGCTCCGGCGTACTCGAGGTCGAGCGTCACGGGCTTGCTGACACCATGGATGGTCATTTCAGAGTCCAGTTTCGCCGTATTGCCGTTCACGTCACGCACGCCTTTGCTCACAAAAGCAAGCGTCTTGAATTTTCCCGCATCCAAGAAATCAGGCGAACGCAGATGGTCATCGCGCTTTTTCACGCCCGTGTTGATGCTTGCGGTTTCTGCCGTCGCCGTGACCTTGAGCGTGTCGAGCTTTCCGGGCTCGAATTCGATCTTGCCGTTGAATTTGTCGAACTTGCCTTTGACCTTCGTGATCACCAAGTGCTTGACCGCGAATTCGATGCTCGAATGCGCGGGGTCGACGTTGTAGGTCGTTGCGTAAGCGGAAAATGGAAACCCTGACAGAACAAATACAGCAATTGCCTTTTTTATCATGACGTTCTCCTTATTTTACAATTCGCTCGCGCTAAGCGCGAGCGGGTCCTGAGGCGACGGATCACTGAGCAATTCCAGCAGATCCTCCCTCGAAAACACGCGCAATCCCAGAGGCGACTCCTCGATGAGCGCCTCCGAGAGCGAAACCTTGGATTTGATGATCGAGGCCACGCGATCCTCGATCGTGCCCGGGCATTGCAGCTTGAAAACCTGCACGCCGCGGGTTTGACCGATGCGATGAAGCCGGTCGGTCGCCTGATTTTCCTTCGCCGGGTTCCACCAGCGATCGAAGTGAATGCACACGCTGGCCGACGTAAGGTCGATTCCCAGGCCGCCGGCGAGCAGGCTGCAGAGAAATACTTTGCACTCGGGATCCTCGGCGAAACGCTTCAGCGGTGCCGCCCGATCGACCGTCGAGCCGCGCAAATCCTCGTAGCCGACACCAAGGCCATCGAGCCACTTGCCGATGAAGTCGAGCACGCCGAGATACTGCGTGAACACGACGACCTTCAAGTTCGAGCCCAGCGCCTCGTTGACGATTTCCTCGAAGGCCTCCCACTTTCCGCTCTCGGCGGGGTCGAGCTCTTTTTTTACTTTGCCGGCCATGAGATCGGGAAGGCGCGGGTGATCGCAGACTTGTTTCAGGCGCGTGAGCAGCGCGAGGATGCCCGCGTAATCGACCTTCCCTTCGGCCTGCAGCTCGTGGCGGATCTTGTCGGCCTCTTTGCTGTGCAGATACTTCTCGTAAACTTTTCTCTGTATGGCCGTCATCGAGCACGGCATGACTTCCTCGGTTTTCTCGGGAAGCTCCTTCAAGACCTGAGACTTCGTCCGCCTCAAGAGAAACGGAACCACGAGGCGCTTGAGCGTCTCGGCCTGCGCGGGATTCGCGACTTCGCGGCCGGCGCCGTAGAGACGCTTGAACCGCGGAAGCGACCCCAGATAACCCGGCAGCAGAAACTCCATCACCGACCAGAGATCGGTCGTCTGATTTTCGATCGGCGTTCCCGTCATCGCGATCCGGTAGCGGCTCCTGAGCACGCGGGCGGCGCGCGAGCTGATCGTCATCGCGTTCTTGATCGCCTGCGCTTCGTCGAGCACGACAAGCTCCCACTCGCGTTCGCGCAGCCCTTTTTCCTTCTGCAGAATTCCGTAGGTCGTCAGCACGATGTCGACGTCGTCGAATTTCAGCACGCGTCCCGAACCGTGAAAGATGCGCCAATTGAGACCCGTGTCGTATTTCTCGAGTTTCTGAATCCACGCGGCGACGACCGATTTGGGCGCCACGACGAGCGAAGGCATGCGCTTGCCGCCTCCGCGCACGCAGTAAATGCTGCTCAGAAACGCCATCACCTGGTGCGTTTTCCCGAGACCCATGTCGTCGCCCAAGAGTGCTGCGAGCCTTCGATGATAGAGGCTCCACATCCACGACAGGCCGTTGGCCTGGTAGTCCCGCAGCGAGAACCCGTACTCCACGACCGGAAGCAGCGGCATTTTCTTTTTCTCGAAATTCTTCTTCCACTCAGCGAATTCGACCCAGTCCGGGTCGACGTTGAAACACTTCACGCCGAGCTCGAGACTCAGGC
Source organism: Deltaproteobacteria bacterium (assembly GCA_016186905.1). Classification (GTDB taxonomy): domain Bacteria; phylum Bdellovibrionota; class UBA1018; order UBA1018; family UBA923; genus JACPKS01. The sequence goes on along the minus strand of JACPKS010000017.1, from coordinate 32,216 downwards.
GATACGCCGCGACCGGGTGGATGTTGTGATCGCCGTCTTCCTCCAGATACGCATAGCCTTCGGGCCGAAAAGCCTTCGCGAGATTTTCGGGCATCGTGCCGCTGCGGTTCGCATAGCGCGTGATCATGCTGAGCGGAGTTTTGAAGCGATAAAGCTTCGGTTCTTTTTCGATGCCGTACGACCAGAAAAACCGGCTGCTCACGCATCCTTTGCGCGTGCTTTCCGCGATGCGCTCGGAATTCACGCTGAATTTCGGGCCGTGAAACTCGAACGAGAGCTCGCGTCCGCGCTCGGTGCGCTTACCGACGTTCAACGTCTCAAGCGTAAGTCCCACGCGCTCGAGGCCGCCCTCGAGCAGCGGGTGAAAAACGATGCGTTCCCTGTGCGTCAATCCGTAGATCAGCGCCAGCTGATCGAGCATGCTGTTGCCCGAGTGCGTGATGCGCGCGGCATCGAGCTTCTCGAGAATCGGAACGTGGTCGTGCTGCGTCTCGAGCAGCTGCTCCTTCATGTTTTTCCAGGTCTTGCCGGTTACGGCCGTTCCCGGCTCGGTTTTTTGGTACACGAGGCTGTTCATCACCTCGACGCGCGGCTTTTCGGTCTTGGGATCTTTGTAGCGGAGCGCGGGCTCAACGGCGATCGCGGTCAGCGCGTCGTGCTCGAAGAGCGGCCTCACGAACGCGACCGGCTCGGCGGGAATGCGCGGCTGCTTGCGCTTTTTTTCCGCCGGTGGCGTCGCGCGCGCCTGGCCGTTTCCTTCGAAAATGCCGGCGCGGAGAAGGCTTCCGCGTTCGACGACCCAGATGCAAAGTGCTGCAACGTGCTCACAGGGCTGGTCGGCCGAGCATTTCGGAGCGCAGGAGCACTGACAGGCGCTCAAGCCTCCTCGCAGAATCGCAATCGACGTGCGAAACGCATCGTCGCAGCGAACTTCGGCGTGAACGTTCCCGCCACTCATCTTCACCGACTGAACGTGGTCGTGCCAGAAGTGCGTTTGTCCCCGCTTCCACGTGGACTGCTGGAACTTGCGCTTGATTTGACTGTAGAAAAGCATCGAAGCGAAAAGACTATCACTCTTCGCAGAAAGTCACAGCGGGAATAATGTGCTGTTAGCGCAGCGCTTTTAGATCGAAACCACTTCGCGGACTTCCGGAATCGCCTCGCGCAAGCGATTTTCGATTCCCATGCGCAGCGTCGCCGTGGAGCTCGGGCATCCGCTACAGGCTCCCTGCAGATAAAGAATGTCGCCGCCGTCCATCGCGACCGCCGGACGCACTTCGTTGTCAAGAATCTCGCGGATCTTGTCTTCGATCTGAGATTCGCCGCCGGCTTTGTGACCGGTTGAGGTCGCCGTCGCGTCGACAATGGGCTGACCCTGGACGATGTGCTCTTTAAGTGCCGCCATCACGCCGGTATTGAGCGATTCCCAGTCACCCTCTTCGCCCTTCGTGATCGTGACGAAATTTCTTCCGATCATCACGCCCACAACGCCTTTGACCGTGAAGAGACGCTTAGCCAGTGGTGAGCTTTCGGTTTCATCGGCCTTCGTGTAATTAAATGCGCCGCGTTCCAACAACGTCCGGTTGATCATATACTTGAGCGTGTTGGGATTTGGCGTGAATTCCAATGAAATATCGAGCATTTCGGTTATTTTTTCTGGCATTTTTTCGGGCGCATTCATCGTTCAACTCCTCTGTTTTGCGGCCTCAGTATAGCATAAAACGCCAAAGTTGCCGACTAACCTTTTACGGCGGGCTGCGTCGCCAATAAATGCAAATCCTGCAGATTGTTGCCTGTTGGCCCAGTTCGCACTTGGGCCTTTAAACCATCAAATACGTGGTGAGAATTGAACTCGTGGAGAGCTTTCGCGGGGCCAAGCCCCGCGTGTTCAGCGGCCTTCCACGTTGTGCCGTCGACCACCGCGCCGGCCGCGTCCGAACTTCCGTCGATGCCATCCGAACCCGCCGCAAGAAAACTCCAGCCCTGCACACCTGCGAGCGCGCGCGCGAGCAAAAGCGCTAAATGCTGATTCCGTCCGCCGCGCATGTTTCTTGCCGATGCGGCTTTGTTCGTCATGTGCACGGTGGGTTCACCGAAGCGGATGAGAAGAATTTCACCGCCATTTTGGCCGTTACCGTGCTCGCGCACTCTCTTCGCATAATCGTGCGCAAGTTTCACGACGTCGCCTGCGACCGGCGTTTCGATAAGCTCTCGATATTCAAACTTTTGAATATCGGCGATGGCTTTCGCTTCACGCGCGAGTCTCAGCCCGTCGCCGACGATCACGTGCTTGTGGTCGCTGGGATAAAGTGGACCTGAACCGATCGTAGTGAGATCATTACCATTCACATCCGAGAGCACGAGCACCGTAACCGGACATTTGAAAAACCGCGCGAGCTTTCCGCCCTTCACGTCCGAAAGCTCCGTGCGCTTTCGATTGATGTCTTGAATCGTCTCGCCGTTTTCGTACATCCACTCCAGAAGATCGGCCTCTTCCTTCACCGTCACGCCGGCGATCGGTTTGCACAGAAGCGCTGACGCGCCACCCGAGAGCACGAAGATCGCTCGATCGGCGGGCGTGCGCTTCTCCGCTTCTTTGAGCAACGTTTCGGTGGCAGCGACGCTCTTTTCGTCGGGATAGGGATGGGAACCCTCGAGCACGCGAATTCCCGCGCGCTCGCATTCGCGAAAATGACCAGCATGCGGCGCAAGACCTTCCTGCGCGGCTTTGATGATCGCCGAGGGAACGATGATCGCGCCGCCGGCGGCCTCGCCCCGCGCGCGGATCGCTCCCGCCGCCATTCCAAGCGCGGCCTTGCCGGCGCCGAAAACGAAAACACGCTCCGGCGGCGAGCCGCTCAGCGCTTCCCCAACCAGGCGCTCGGGGTCACAGGCTTTGAGAGCGTCAAGAAAAATGGAAGTGAGTTTATTCTCATGCATCGTGGATTATTCTATCTCGCGCTCGAAAACTGCGCGAGCACAGTTGAAAATATTTTTGCGAAACGCCATTTTTTATTTGACGTGTTTTTCGAGGCAAACGCTTCGAAGTTCGTCATGTGAATTTAAATGGCCCTGCTTCGCGCGAGGGTTCCGCCAGGTTGAATCTCACGCCGTTCTCGCCGGTTTTTTTTAAAATGCCGCGTTCTGTTCGATCTTAGCGCAAGCTGCGCGAAAAAATGCCCTCAAAAAACAGCGTGTATAATACTCGCATGAAAAACCTCACCTCGATTCCAAATGAACTCCTTCACATGGAGACACTACAAGCGGCGTCCAACGAAAAAGCGGCAACGCTGATCCTTCTTGAGCATCTCGCCGAGATTGATCGCAGGCGACTCTATGCTATGCGTGGATACGCAAGTCTTTGGGAGTACGTTCATAAGGCACTTCAGTATTCCGAGTCGCAGGCCTACGACCGAGTTTCTGCGATGCGCCTCATGGTGCGGGTGCCCGAGGTGAAAACGGAACTTCAATCCGGAAAACTCACGTTGACGACCACAGCTAAACTCGGAGCGCACGTCCGGCGCGAGAAGTTACGACCTGAGGAGACGGTTTCGCTGCTGCGTGAGATTTCCGGAAAGCCATCTCGCGAGGTCGAGCGCGTCCTTGTGTCTCAGTCGACCGAACCGCGCAAACCGGATCGAGTCAAGGCGGTGACCCCCGAACTCGCTCGGATCACGTTGGATGTTGATCAAGAGTTTTTGAAGCTGGTTCAAAAGGTAAAAGACTTGAAAGGAAATTCCGCACTTTCTCATCAAGACGTTTTTAAGACCGCGATGCAGGATTACGTGAAGCGAAGGCAGCCGAAACCTGAAAAACATGAGCCTGTCGCTGCCGTCCCACTACAGGCGCCTGCTTTACTTCGGGCGCCCGAAGTCAAAACGACACCAGAGAAGCAGGTCACGAAATCACGGTACATACCGATGAATATCCGGACGATGGTTAGAGTTCGCTCGGAACAACGATGCGAATACGCCGATCCCGTGACGAAGCGGCGCTGCGAAAGCAAATCCGGCCTGCAGTTCGATCACATCAATCCCTTCGCGAAGGGCGGCGCGCACACGTTCCAAAATCTTCGCCACTATTGCAAAGCCCACAACACACTCGCCGCGATCGAACAGTTCGGCGGTGCGAAGATGCGGCCGTACTTGAAGTTATGAAATGCTCGATGAACCCTGGCGCGCAATCCGTTCACCTTGGCTTGCACTCGCTGAGCGGGAAATCATTTTAGTCTGCGGGAACCGAATTTCCAGAACTTCGGTTTATTTTTTGTTTTTTCTTTTTTGACGTCGGATTTTGCGGTTGGTTGATATTCTTGACATCGTTTTCATTTACTGCAGTCTTCTCAACGGCTGCTTTATTGGTCGACTTCCCTTGTTCAGGATTGTCAGTAATGCCTTTGCAAAGCCAATAGTTGTTTCCCGAGGTCAGTTCGCAATTCTTTTCGGTGATCCCTCTGCACAACCAATTGTCACTTCCATACTTAGCGAGGCTGCAATCCTTTTCAGTGATTCCTCTACACAACCAATAATCGCTTCCCGTAGTGAGGCTGCAGTTTGCAGCGATGGCCGCTGAATGCGAATACACGATTGCAGTCAAAACAAGGAAGAGTCTTCTCATAATTAATCCTCGTGTCTGTCTTGCGCAAACAGCGGCGCTAAAGAATTGCGATCTAATTCTCCTAAATAGATTTTATCGTAAGGCCCAATGCTGGCCTAAATTTTTCATCAAGGCCGCACGATCGAAATCGTCGGCAATATCTGCAGGGTTCTCTATCAATGCGTCTTGGGTTCACGGCGATCTCACCTCGCGAAATACAAAACCGCCGCGCGCAGCTCGAAGACGGTCGGCGTCGAGCCATTGAGTTCATTCGACAAAAAACTGAACCGCGCATGAAGCTCGAGATTGATCTTCGATGTTCTGAAAACCCTCCATACGCCGCTGAGGTATTATCAGTTAATGCTGCCGCATTGATCGCGCTGCTTCGGCAACAACTTGCTCTAGGCACTATAAATTCGAACCAATCCGGAACTTCTGATTTTCTTATCCCGGGTCGCGACTGAGGCTTCGCTTTCAATCGCCGTCGATACAATGAAGCGGTCGGCGGGATCGCGGTGATCCCACTCCAGATTCGCCGCCTGAAACGCGATGGGCGCGGTGATGTCGGCGCACTTGATTCCGAAATCGTGCAAGGCCGTATCGATCCACTCGTTGGCCGCGCGGTCCAAAAGAATAAAATCACGTTTGACGAGCATGAAAAGCTCCCACGCCGAAATGGACGAAATCAAAAGCTCGTCCTTGCCGCTCCGAAGACTTGTCATACCCTTCGGCAACTCATCGCCGTTGACCAGCCAGAGAAAAACGTGCGTATCCAGCACGACTTTCACTTGAGTTCCCAATCCTCGGCAAAAGTCACGTTCACCAAATCGCCCGTTTTGTATTTTACGCTGCCTTTGAGGCTCGAGTGCTCGGCCGCCGCGAGCGACGGAGCGCTCACGATCGCGATCACCCTGCCGTGCTTCGTGATCGCGATCGGAGAGTGTTCAAGGCTTTTGCCGCGCACAAGCTCCAGGCACTTTTGCTTGAACTCCGTAATGGGAATTTTTCTTCCGAACTTCATGAACAGAAGCATACGCCAAGCGCTTTAAAATGTCCATATTAAATGGACATTTTATGATTTTGCTTCTTAAAACCGCCGAAAGCCGCCGCTCACTGACAGCGCTGTTTCAGCGGCAAATTGCGTAATCAGTAACTTTTTGAAAGCCAATGTGGAAGAGAACGGGCATGAGCTCCAAGCCCGGCTCATACCAAGGCGAGGTGAACTCGATAATCAGCGCATCGCCGTAGCCGTGCTTGCGAATTCCCTCGTAACCGCTCCCGTGGCTGAACAGGTCGCCGACGAGCGCGAAGTCGCGGAACTCGAAATCCATGACCGGAGGAGCACCGAAGAAATACTGGAAGAGCGGGACCACGCGCCCGTGGTTCTCAACGTAGAACACAAAACTGTAAGGTTCTTTGTTGTCGGTCATCTGCCCGCGCTTGGCGCTGCGCACGCGGCACCACCAGGCCCTGCCCGGCTGCAGGTCTCGGATCGTAGGCTCCTGACCGAAAGTAAAATCCGTTCTCAACTGCGCCGTGATCGGATCTTCATCGGGCATGCCCGCGACGGCGGATACAGCCATCAGGGCGGAAAGTAACAGCAGCGGGAAAATGCGCTTACTCATCGTCAAATCCTCCGTTTTATTAACGGTACTCACAAGAGCCGCGGTTGTCGACGGATGTTTATCGCAAATGGCCTGACTGATGGCCGGCCAAGGTTCGGGCTTTGGCCTCTACGACGCAGTAGCCGCTAGCGCTAAACGAACTCGCCCTTCTTGATCTTATCGACGATGATTTTTTCGGGCATCTGCGGGTCGCGCGGGTTCACTGAAAAATACGCCTGCTGCTCGCAACGGCGTTTATTCTTCAAGAGCCAGTGCAAAATCGCGGCGAGACCCTTGTTGCGCCTGTCCTGGAAAAACGGATCGTTTTTCAAAGCGTCGTCGGCTTTTTTCAAAGCGCGCACTTCCTGCGCGTCGTTTTCTTTCACCGGGTAATCGTTGAGCTCGTACTTCTTGATGTCTTCCGGCAACACGCCCAGGAATTTCACGTCGGGCGCCGAGTAGTCGGAGTTGCGGATGAGCGACGCGGCCGAGCCGGCCTTCAAAGTGCGAAAAATATTCTGCATCGTGTACGCGTCGAGATCACCGAAGAAATACATCGGAACTTTGAGCTGGTCCTGGATGAGCTTGGCCCAGCCGCGAACCGCGTTCGAAGGCACGCCCTGCGCGCCCATGATGATCGCGTTGTGCCGCCTGGTAAAACCGTTAGCCACGAGCGTATTCGCCGTGCCTTCCGATTCGACGATCAAGGCGAAGTCGATTTTCTTCTTCATCGATAATTTGAGATTTTGCGGCCGGTTTTTCGGCTGAAACGGACTCGTGCCGAGCTTCGAGAGATCGATGACGGCTTTCGTGCCGTCGGTCATCGTTTCGGTCACGACGAGATCCTGCGAGTAAGTCTGCCCGCCGCGGTCGTTGGCGTAGCAGTTGAGTTCCTCGCGATAGCACTCGAGCATCTCGCAGATGAAGTCGATGATGTCGTCGCTCTCGTTCTGATCGGCGAAGTCGAGCGGCTTGAGCTTGGGGTTGTGCTTAATCTCGCCTTTAGCGATGTAGTAGAGTTCGCGCTTCGTGTTCACGGCGCCGGTATCGATGTTGCGCAAGACGACTTCGAGCATGAAAACCGCGCGCGACATCTTTTTCACGGAACTTACGTTGAGTTCGGTGCGCACCTTTTTTGACCCGGGAGTGAGGTAGCCGACCTTCGGACTGTATTTCGCGTTGTCGAGCGCGCACTTCGTCGCGAGAAGCACTGGCCGGCGCGCTTTTTCGAGATCCTCGAGCAGACGCAGGCAAAGGTCTTTGGAAAGTTTCGGGATCAAATCGTCGTTTGAAGGTCTCATTTGCGGCCTCCCGCCGACTTCGCGAAATCGAAAACTTCTTGGTTCGCGGGCGTAACGGATTTTTTGGACTTCCCTGCTTTCGCGGATTTCGACAGCGCGACCGGTTTTTCTGAAATTTTCGCGAGCCGCTTCGCGGCTGCCCTCGGCGCTTCCTGCTTTCCGACCTTCAGGTGCTCCATGTGCGTGTCGATCACATCCTCGTCGCCCGAGGCGCGCTTCACGGCGCCGCTTTCGAGATGTTCCTCAAGGCTCTCGTGCGCTTCTTTAAGATCTTTTTCGGCTTCGCGCGCGTCGCGCCCGAGGATCTTGATGATTCCCTCTTCGGCCTTTTTCTTGCGCGAATCCGAAGCCTTCGTGATGCGGCAAATGCCCTCCACGAGGATGGGACAGAACTGTTCGATGTAGCGAAGCTTCTCCTCGAGTGCGTTCGCCTTTTCCTCGCGGCGGATGTGACGCGAAAGGCGCTGCCCCGCCTGAATCAAGGCGCGGCGGATTTCTTCCACGAGCTCGTCGCTCGCGTCGATCGTTTCCTTCGAGGCGTTCTTGAATTTAATAAACGGCGAGACGACCGAAACCGCCACGACATAGGGCCCCAGTGGAATGCTGTCCTTCGGCTGCTGCAATCCGTACGCGCGCCAGTTCACCGTCTCGATGGCTTTGACGATCGCGCACGCCGACTTGTCGAACTGCAGCGGCACGCGATTGGCGAAGCGCAAAACCGTAACGCCCGACTCGGGGTCATACTGTTTGGAATCGAGCATGCGCGCAACCGCGACTTCCACTTCGACCGGCTTGAAGTCGCAAATCGTGGGCTTGCGCGTGACGACCGAGAAAAAATCGACGCTCCCTAGGCGGCTCACGGCTTTGGAGAGCGCCTCCTCGCCGATCGTCAACACCGAGCGCGTGCTCGGCGCCATGAGCGGCGTATTTTGGATCGCGGTGTAGATGCCGCGAAAATCAGGCTCCGCCAGCGCATCCACATGTTTTTCGAGGAGCGAGGATTTCAATCCTGCCTTTTTTATTTCCGCGATCGATCCGTCGGAAACGCGCGAAAAACCTTTTCTAAGCCACGCCGACGCTTTCATGCGCCCGAAAAGGTGCGAGTGCGCGATGAACTCGCCGAGTTTCATCGTGTGAGGATGCGGCTCGGTCGCGCCGGGAATCTGGGGAATCACGTTCGAGACCCGCTCGATGGTCTGCCATTCCTCATCCGGGAGTTTGTATTTCAACGTCAGGTGAGGATTTACCAGCGCCGTGCCGTTCAAGTAACTGAGCAACCCGCCTTCGCCGTTGAGCATGATGCGGCCGTCGATCACGAACTCGACCGACACGCCGGTCGGCCGGTCCCAGTCGATCGTTTCGCGGTTTTTGAGAACGCCCTTGTTGTGCTTGATGTCGACTTCGACGAAAGCCTTAACGGCTTTGCGCATGTCCTTGGTTTTCGAAATCACCAGCGCGCCTTGAGCGTTCGTGAGCTGCGCCCACGTCGTGGCCGCCGAAATTCCGATGCCCTGCTGCCCGCGCGAGCAGCGTCCGCGGCCGAACTTGCTCGAAGCGAGGTATTCGCCGAACACCGCCGCGATCATGTCGGCGTGAATGCCCGGGCCGTTATCCTCGACCTTGATGCGAATCTTGTCGGCGCTCTTCAGGCTTCCGGCGCCGAGTTTTTCGATCTCGACCGAGACTTCCGGAAGCAAGCCGCCGTCTTCGCACGCATCCAACGCGTTATCGACGGATTCCTTCAGCGTCGTCAGCACCGCCTTGGTTTGCGAGGAAAAGCCGACCTGCTGGAGGTTTTTTGAAAAATATTCGGCCGTCGAGCTGCTCGTGATCTTCTGTGTCGCCATTTTCCCAGAGAATGATGCGAACCGGCGCTAATGTCAAATGATGCGGATATTGCCCAGCATGCACAGCCTTGATTTGCGAAAGAAAATCTAAAGTTTTGGAAAAACCTGCCGATAGGCAGGTTATATGGTCAACGGCAGGAACGTTTTTTATCTCGTGGTGATCTGGGGCGCGCTCATGATGATTCGCGCCTTCGCGGGCTACTAAAAGAAAGGCCCAGCACCTCGTGGACGCCAAAAGCGCCTCGCCGCAATCCGCGCATCACCCCGCTCATTCTCGCCGATATTATCAATATTACGATCTCATCATGGCCGCGTTCTGCACGGTTCTGCTCTGTTCGAACCTGATCGGGGCCTCGAAGGTCGCAGCCGTCGGCGGGTTCGCCTTCGGCGCCGGAATTCTCTTTTTCCCCATCAGCTACATGTTCGGCGACATCTTGACCGAGGTCTATGGCTACGCTCGCGCGCGCAAGGTCGTATGGGCGGGGTTCGGCGCGATGATTTTCGCGTCGGCAATGAGCTGGGTCGTGGTGAACTTGACTCCGGCGCCGGATTGGGCGGGGCAGGAAGCCATTGCCTCGATTTTCGGCCAAACCCCGCGGATCACAGCGGCCTCGCTGCTCGCGTTTTTCTGCGGGGAATTCACGAACTCGTTCGTGCTCGCGAAAATGAAGCTCATCACGAAAGGCCGCTTCTTGTGGTCGCGCACGATCGGCTCGACGATCGCGGGCGAAGCGGTGGACTCGGCGATTTTTTACCCGTTGGCGTTTCTGGGAGTGTGGCCTACCCCGCTCGTGATCAAGGTGATGATCTCGAACTACACGCTCAAAGTTCTCTGGGAAGTTCTCGCCACTCCGCTCACGTACAAAGTAGTGGGATTCCTGAAGCGCAAGGAAGCGGAGGACTACTACGACTACGACACCAACTTCACGCCGTTTTCGATCAAAACTTAAAAAGGTGCCGACCTACTTTTCGTGGTGTGGTGCGCTGTAAAAAGTAGGTCGGCACCTTTTCGTGGTGTTAAGCGTTAATTTTGTTCGCAAGTGAGGTCGGTTGAACGGATCACGCAAGGATCATCCCACGGATGATAGATGATTCGGTAATTCGTGCTCCACCTGTCGGCCAACTCAAGTTGGCGCGTGAGATCCCAGCCATCCCAATCGAAATTTGAAAGATAGATTGAGCCGCGATTAAAATACTCGTCGGTGATGATTTCCGACTTCGTTTTGTTCTCACAGTCCGTTTCGATCAGCGCAAGCTGTCCTTCACGGCGCGTCTCATAGACTTCGATTTTCTTGAGGTCAGCGAATTCCGTATTGTAGCAAAGAAGCAATCGCTTCGCGTTCTTCGGCAGAGGACGGGACGGACTCGGCTTGAGTTCCTCTGGAGTCGCCTTGCAGGTTCCCGCGGCATGCGCGGCACCCGCGATCAATAACGCGGCAAAAATCGTTGTTACCGATTTCCACGTTTTCATTTTACCGATACCCCCTCACGACACAGAGGCCGTTATGAATGCCCTGGTTGTCGCTACAGGCAAGGCGAATGCTCGCATCGACCTTTTCAAACTTACGCGGGTCTCTCTGTGAAATGCCCGGCCCGACGACGATAACAGGCGAACACGGGATGTTGTCCATCGCGTTCATCTTGAACTGAACGTATCCGCGATACCTAGGATTTCTGGGATTGTATTTCGGATTGGCCGTGACCGATCGGGCAACGACTATGATCTCATTGTCCCAGGTCATGCGCACATTTCTCAGCTGATGTTCGCCGGCGATTTCGGCGCTGAACATTATGGAGCTCGGGTTACCGTAAATATCATTTTCAAAGTCACATCTGAGAAAACTTGGACCACCGGCAAAGGCCGTGACGCTCGCAAAAAGCGTAAATACCGAAATGAGAGCGACATTTTTACCGTTTTTCATGATTCCCCCGATTGGTTGCGATTGCCGCGCTTTTATAGCTGAACTAGCTGCGGCGCGCAATAAAAATCCTGCGGCGCATCTGGCGGCGCGGTCCGGGATGAAATATGAAAAAAAGGCATTAATTTTATAGCGTTAGACCGCGACACCGTGGTCGCGAAGAGCCTCGTTGAGCGACGTTTTGAGATCAGTCGATGCGGTGCGAGTGCCGATGATCAACGCGCACGGCGTGCCGAACTCCCCAGCCGGAAATTTCTTCGGAATGGTTCCCGGAATCACGACCGCGCGCCCGGGCACGGCGCCCTTTAAAACCACGGGCTCCTTTCCGCGCACGTCCACGATCTTCGTACTTGCCGTCAGCACCACGCCGGCGCCGAGCACCGCTTCGCGCCCGACGCGCACGCCCTCGACGACGATCGCGCGCGAGCCCAAGAACGCGCCGTCCTCGATGATGACCGGAGCGGCCTGCGCGGGTTCGAGCACCCCGCCGATCCCCACACCGCCCGAAAGATGAACGCCCGCCCCCACCTGCGCGCACGAACCGACGGTCGCCCAGGTGTCGACCATCGTTGCCTTCCCCACGCGCGCGCCCACGTTCACGAACGACGGCATCAGAATCGCGCCTTCCTCGACGAACGCGCCGAAGCGCGCGACCGCCCCCGGAACGACGCGCACGCCTTTTAAGCTCGCGCGGGGCTTCACCGGAAGTTTGTCGAAATACTCGAACACGCCGGCCGACATCGCCGCCGCCCCCGCCGCGCGAAAGTAGGCGAGGATCGCTTCCCTCACCCACGCGTTCACGGTGTTCGTGCCCGGATCCCAGACACGAAGCATGCCGCGATCAAGATACCAGAGCACGTCGGCGGCGTTGCGCCGCAAGCGCGCGGCCGGAAAACGGCGCCCGTCATCGCGGTTGCCGGAATAATCCAAGAAAAAATCCTTTAGCCTCTCGATCGCAACCGCGGGTCTTTTGAATTTCATTTGACCCTCGTTTCCCAAAACGCGATCGCTGCGGCGGCGACGGGGAGAAATTTTTCGAGCACCGTCTCTTTGGGCAAGTCCCGCTCGATCTCAAGCGTGATCGTCGGAATGCCGCGCTCCGAACCCGCATACGTGCCGAGCGATCCCGGCGTGGAGTAGCCGACGTTTTCGGTGACGGGATATCCGCAAACCTTCGCAAGACTCTCGCCCCAGGCGCACGTAAGATTCCCCCGATCGGCGAGATCGTTCGCGTTGAGATTGATCTGGTACTCCGAATACGAATGCAGCGCGAGAATCGCCCTCGGAGCCGCGTCCGCGAGCAATCTCAAGAGCGCCCGCGTCTCGGGCTCGCTCGCCGCCGCCGGACCCGGCGGGTAGCGGGGATTGAGACCCTTCGCGGTCCAATCCTCGGTGGGAAGGTTGCGGTTGAGATCGACGTCGCGCGCGTTCCAGCGCTGAACGCGATGCACGCCGTCGGGATTGGCGCGCGCCCACAAAATCACGCCGGCCTTCGCGAAGGGATAATGCGTGGACCAACGCGTGCGAAGTTCCTCGACGAGCCACACGCCTTCGGGCTCGTCGCCGTGAACTCCGGCCAAGATCAGAATCCATGGCCACGCCGCGATCGCCGGCATGTCGGTGAGCGCTGATTTTGATTCCGCTGCAGCCGGAGCGATCGCGAACGCGTCGAGCGCGCGATCTTCGCTCGAAGAGCCGAGCTTCCATATCGCCGTCGCCGGCGTGAGAAAGGATTCTGGTTTCATTTCGTGTGCGCCGCCGGGTTCTCGATGAGATGGAGATGCTCGAGCGTATAACCGTCGGGATCGAGGAAGTAAATCGACGTTCCGTCCTTACGCGTATACGGACCTTTCAGGATCGTAACCCCATGCGATTTCAGGTGTTCGGCGAATTCGTAGACCTCTTCGGGCGCGCGGGCGCGAAAGCCGAAGTGATTGTACTTGTTGCCCTGACGTAGCGACGGATCGACGGGCTCAAGCCCGTCGGCCGGTTTGGCGAGAAGGGCCAGGATCCCGAAATTCTCGCCTTCGCCGACTTTCAGAAAAACGCGCATCGCGTCTTCGTGGAGCACGCGCAAGCCCAAGACGTCGACGTAAAAACGCTTGGACCGCCCGAGGTCCTTCACGTTGATCGCCTGATGGCCGAGGCCGCGGATGAACTGTTTTTCTCCGCCCGAGTCACGCGCGATGTTCACGTTTTTGCCGGCTTTCTTTCGCTCCATAAAGTGAGTACTCTGATCTACCTATAACAGGAGCCCCCATGCGGATCACCCGAAAAACCGCGCTGTTTTTGCTTGCCCTCGCGCCCCTCGCTTCACCCTCGCCTGGCGCCCTGGCCGCGGCGGTGGCCACGAGCCACGAGCTCGCCACCAAAGCCGCGATGGACACGCTGAAGAGCGGCGGCAGCGCGGTGGACGCGGTCGTCACCGCGAGCTTCGTGCTCAACGTCGTGCAGCCCTACAAGATGGGAATCGGAGGCGGAGGCCTGCTGCTCGCGTCGCAAAACGGAAAGCTGCATCTCTGGGACCACCGCGAGGCGGCGCCGGCATCCGCGAGCGGGAAAATGCTCCTCGATAAAGATGGAAAGCCGCTGCCGCGCTATCCCGACGCGGTTACGGGCCCGAACCCCGTGGGCATCCCGGGAACTGCGGCGGGACTGTTCGCCGCGCACAAGAAGCTCGGAAAGCTGCCGTGGAAGCGGCTGCTCGCCCCCGCGATCCGGATCGCGCGCGAGGGTTTTCCCATCACGCAGCTTTTCGAGGAGGAGCTCGAGGAAAACTGGGAACGCATGAAGGCGTTTCCGGCGACGGCGGCGCTTTTCGGGGACGGCGAAGGCGGCCACTTGAAGCGCGGGCGCGTGCTTCGGCAACCGCTGCTCGCGAAAACGCTCGAACGCATCGCCTCCATGGGCGCCGCGGAATTTTATACGGGCGAGCTCGCGCGAACATGGACCGCCGAAGCACGGAAGCTTGGAGTGAAAATCACGACCGACGACCTTAAGGCTTACAAGGTTCGCGAATCCAAGCCCGTCACGTACGAAGTCTTCGGCCTGAGAGCCGCGACGGCCGCGCCCCCGAGCACAGGCGGCGTGCTTCTCGCGGGAGCGATCCGCTATCTCGACCGCTATTACGCGCAGCCCGGCCGCGCGCATGAGCTTGCCGCGGCCGACTCCGCCAAGCGGATCATCGTGACCGCCGAAACTTTGAGATACTTTCAAAGCCTGCGCGACGACCTCGTGGCTGATCCGCCGTACGGAAAACTCGATCCACAGAAATTTCTCGGCTCAAATGACGAGCGCGCGGCGTGGAAAGAGATCGACGCCTTGATCGCGAAGCGCCTCGATAAAATTGAAACCGCGGTCGTGCGTTCGTCCGGCGCGATTCGGACGGTTGCGAGAGCGGCGCGGGTGGGCGGCCATACGGCGCCGCTCTTTGGCGCCGCCCAGGCGGCGCGGGTGGGCGGCCATACGGCGCCGCTCTTTGGCGCCGCCCAGGCGGCGCGGGTGGGCGGCCATACGGCGCCGCTCTTTGGCGCCGCCCAGGCGGCGCGGGTGGGCCATACGGCCCACCTGAGCGTGATCGACGACAGGGGCTTGAGCGTGGCGTACACGACGACGATCGAGGAGATTTTCGGATCGGGAATCACGGTGCCGGGCCACGGATTTTTATTGAACAACGAGCTCTCCGACTTCGACTCCGAACCGGGCCGTCCGAATTCGCCCGCGCCGGGAAAACGGCCGCGCAGCAACATGAGCCCTACCCTCTTGTTCTCCGATTCGCGTGCCGGCGCGAATGCCGCCGGACCGCGCGCCGGCATCCCGGTCGGCGTGATCGGAGCGGCAGGCGGGTCGCGCATTCCAACGACCTTGGCCGAGATCCTCGAAAATTATCACCTGCACAAGATGAACGCGCGCGAGGCGATCGCGTTTCCGCGTTTCCATCCCCGGAAGGAAAAACTCGAGGTCGAAAAAGGGTTCCCCGCAAAAACGCTCCAGCAGCTCAAAGAGGCAGGCTACGAAATCGAAATAGTGCCGAACCTCTGGTCTGTCGCGCAGATTCTGCTGCGCAGAAATACGACCGCCGAGTGGGAAGCCGCGTCCGAGCCGCGTTACGATGGTCTGGCTCTGACAAGGTAAATGACTCACAAAGTAAGCGACGCGGACTTGCGATCACACGCTACCTTCAGTTACCTTTTATCCATGCGCGAGACGAACATCATCATGCTGGGCTCTCTAAGCAAGGGCAAGACCCGCGAATACCGCGAGCTTTTTCGCGCGTATCCGGAAATCGATTTCAAGGCGCTCGGAGAAATCGTCTGGAACCCCACGAGCTTTCAGACAGTCGAAAACGCGAATACGTATTACGACAATGCCTACGCCAAGGGCCAGCTTGCGCATTACGCCGCGAAGCTTCCCACCATTGCCGACGATTCTGGACTTGAAGTGGATGCGCTCGGAGGCAGGCCTGGCGTGCGCGCGCATCGCTTTGCCGAGCCCAAGCGCGGCGAGGCGCAGGACTTTGCCAATAACCGCAAGCTTCTCGAGGAACTCAAAGGACTTCCCGGCGAGAACCGCGGCGCGCGTTTCGCTTGCACGATCGTGTTTTTCGTCGAGGGAGTCGTGCTCAGCGCCACCGGAACTCTTGAAGGCACGATTCTCGAAGCGCCCCGCGGCGATCAAGGTTTCGGATACGATCCGCTTTTTCTGCCGAAAGGCTCCGACAAGACCCTCGCGGAAATGTCGACGGAGGATAAAAACAAGATCAGCCACCGCGCACGCGCATTGAAAGCGCTGATGATGCAAATCCGCGATAAGAAAATCGAGCTCGTCCGCCCATGACCAAGCCGCGCAAAGGCCGCTGCGCGGCCACACTCCGCTTGCTGGCTCGCAAGCTCGCTAGCGCAAGCTCGCTCATCCGCATTGCGATCAAAATACGACACCTGTCGTATTTTGCCGCGCTTGCGCTAGCAGCCACCTTTTCGCTTTGCCTTGCGGCTTGCGCATCGAAGACGGTCGATCTGGCGGCACCGGCGAGCTCGGACGGCGACGTCGTGATTCTTACGACGACCGATTTTCACTCCACGCTCGACCGCGCCGAAGCGCTTTTCAACGAGGTCACGAAGCTCCGCGAACGCTTCGGCCGCCGCGCGCTGCATCTCGACGGCGGCGATCTCTTCCAAGGCTCGCTTGAGGGTAATTTGAACAAGGGCGAATCCATCGTGAAGTTCTACAACCTGCTCGGCGTGGATGCCGCCGCGATGGGCAACCACGAACTCGACTACGGCCCCGACGTTCCTGGCCGCAGCTCAGTGAACGAAAACGAAGACGGCCTTGGAAACCTCAAACGCCGGCTCAAGGAAGCGCGCTTCGCGTGGCTTTCGGCGAACTTCGTGAAGGACTCGCCCGAAGACTCAGCGGAAAAATGCGACCCCACGCAAGAAACCCACTGCAACGCGCTCGGGCAGCGCACGCTTTTTCGCCCGCGTACGGTCTTTGAGCGCAGCGGCTCTCGCGTCTGCGTGTTCGGCGCGACAACACCCACCACTCCGCGCATCACGAACGCGTTGTTCATCCGCGGCATGAAGTTCGTCGATCTCAAGACCATCGTGACCGCCGAGGTGGAATTTCTGCGCGCGCATGAGCGCTGCGACTTCACGATTCTCATGATTCACGCGGGCCTGAACTGCGACAGGAGTGAGCGCTGTCTTGAGCCCGGCGACCTCGCTGAAGTTCTGACCCTGCTGAATGCGCTGCCGCCGCGTTATTTGAGCGCCGTGGTCGCGGGGCACACTCACCTTCGCGCGCGTGAGATCATCAACGGGGTGCCGGTCATCGAGGCGGGCTGCTACGCCCAGCAAGTCGGCGTGCTGCATCTCTATAAAACGCGCGAGCCGCGTTTCGAGGATTGGATCATGACGCCCGAGAAGGCGCGCGCCCCGCGCGTGACCGTGCTCTTGAAACCCTATCGCGAGGCCGCGTTCCGGACGAAGTCGCGGACGGTGGGCTCGGCCAAAGCGCCGTTCATCCGGAGCTACCTCTCCGAAAACGCGATGGGAAACCTGCTTGCCGACGCGTTGCTCGACGAGGGCCGCGCCCGCGCGCATGCCGATTTCGCGCTTTTGAACGCGGGCGGCGTGCGAAGCGACTTGCCCTCTGGCCCCATCGTGTTCGGAGATGTCTTCAAAGTCATGCCCTTCGACAACAGTCTCGCGATCATCGAGCTCAAAGGCACCGAACTTCTGCGCCTTCTCGAGATCGCATATAGCGGCGCCAACGGCATGCCGCCGCTTGCGGGCCTGCGCATTCGCAAGCTCGACGTACGAGCAAGCGACACCGGCCCGTGGGATCGCGATCTTAACGGCGACGGCAAGAAAGAGACGTGGGAGAGAAATCTTCTGCTCAACGTATACGACGCGAGCGGCGAGCCGCTCGACGGCGCGGGCACCTATACTCTGGCGACGATCGATTTTCTCGTTTACGGAGCCGAACACCAAGACACCGTTTACAAACCGCTGCCTCACGAGCGCGTGCGTATTTACAGCGGAACGTGGGTGCGCGACCTGCTCGAGAAATATCTCAAGAAACATCCGAACGCGGATCCGGCGAAGTATTTTGACCCTGCGATGCCGCGGATTGAGCTGACCAGTCCGGATTGATTTCATCCAATACAGTCAATGAATTTTCAAAGCCGGGCCTATTCCCACTCCCTCATCACCCGCGCGGCTTCGGCGTCATCGCGGCACTTTTTGAATTTCGCGCCGGCGCGGCCTTTCACGCGCGCTTCGCATTCGCTCCAGGTGGCGTGGCGCTCGACTTTGCCGTCGACGAGGCTGAGATAAACGGGCGGGCCTTTTTTTCCGCGCGCGGGCGGCGGCGAAGATCCGCCGTTCGCTCCGGAAGCGGCGGCCGCATCAATCCCCTCGAATAAATCCACGCCGAAGCGCCGCAGGTAATCGCCATAGCGGCCCGTGAAAAGCGCGGGCCGGCCGCCCTTTGAGCACTCCACCGCGAGCGCGTCGCAACGCTCGTTGCCCGGCACTCCACTGTGGCCCGGAACGTAGTGAAATTCGACGCCGCCGAGGCCTGCCGCCACGCGCGCTTCGATCAGCTCAAGCAGCCGCTTCCAAAACCGCGCGTTGGCGACGACCTCGCCATCGGATTTTTTCCACCCGCCTTTTTTCCAGCCGTGAATCCATTTTGTAAGGCCGTTGATGACGTAAGAAGAGTCGGTGAAGATCGCGATGGCCCCGGGCACGCGTTCAAGATGCCGGAGCGCCTTCCCCACCGCGGTTAATTCCATGCGATTATTCGTCGTATCGTCCTTAAATCCCGCCAGTTCCACGACCTCGGCATCCTTGAGCGACTCGCGGCGAAGGCACACGACCGCGGCCCAACCGCCAGGGCCGGGATTTCCCGAACAGGCCCCGTCGGCGAAAACAAGAACCGGAAATTCATCGGATTTTTCTCCCACGACGACTTAAATCTTAACTCCAATACTAAAAGGTGACGACTAAACTATTTATAGCGCAGCGCAGCACGCTGTAAAAAGTAGGCAGGCACCTTTGGGAATGTTATGCCTTTGCCATGCCTAAAAATCGCGTCGCGTTAGTCACCGTGTTGTCGTTGTTTAGCCTGATCGCTTCCGCCGGCCCTGCCCGCGCGCAAGAAGGCGGCCCAAGGCCGCCCCGTACGATCACGATCGCTCCGGAGCGAGTCTTCATCCCCACCGGCTTTGACCATAACGACAACGCCCAGATCGTCGTGGACGGATCGCTTCCCGACACCTGCCACAAACTGGCCTCGGCATCGGCTTGGACCGATCACGAGAATCGCATCGTTTACGTGAAAGTCATCGCCCGGATTTACGCCGGCACGATGTGCGCTGAAATGACGGTGCCATATACACAGACGGTCGACCTTGGCCTCCTCGAACCCGGCAAGTACAAGGTCGTCGCCGAGACTGAAGAAAAACCCAGCGCGATGGGCGTGCTTCCGGTCGCGATGGCCAAGAGCGCTGACCCTGACGATTATCTCTATGCTCCGGTGCACGACGTGCGCGTGAACCTTCGCAAGGACGGCGTGGCCAATCTCATCGTG
This sequence comes from Deltaproteobacteria bacterium, assembly GCA_016186905.1. GTDB lineage: Bacteria > Bdellovibrionota > UBA1018 > UBA1018 > UBA923 > JACPKS01. The sequence goes on along the minus strand of JACPKS010000017.1, from coordinate 12,855 downwards.
AGCGGTACGTTCACGAATTCCTGCATGCGGCTCGCGGACATCCATGTCGCCATCATCGGCGACGTGATCGAAGTACTTCCGATCATGGAAATCGCGGGCGGAAAATGCATGCAAATCGAGCGCGAATTTTCACGCAGCGTGGAGCTCGAAAACGTCCCAGCCGGTCGCTATCTCGTCCACTCGCGTTCGCTCAACGGCCAGTCCGTCAATCGCGTCGTGGATTTTTGGCTGAATTAGCGCGAGCGCTACATGTGAATCTGCCGCTTATCGACGGCGAGCGCCGCTTCCTTGACGGCTTCGGGAAGGGTCGGATGCCCGTGGCAGGTGCGCGCGATGTCCTCGGCGGAGCCGCCGAACTCCATCACCGCGGCGATTTCCGCGATGAGGTCGGAGGCGCGCGGGCCCACGATGTGCGCGCCGAGCACGCGATCGGTGCGCGCGTCCGCGATGATCTTCACGAAACCTTCCGTGTCTCCGAGCGCTTTGGCGCGGCCGTTGGCCATGAACGGAAACGTTCCGGTTTTGATGTTCAAGCCCTTTGTCTTGCATTCTTCTTCGGTGAGGCCGACGGCTGCAAGCTCGGGCCAGGTGTAGATCACGTTCGGAATCACGTCGTAATTCACGTGCCCGTGCTGGCCGGCGAGGATTTCAGCGACGGCCACTCCTTCGTCTTCCGCCTTGTGCGCGAGCATCGGACCGCGAATCGCGTCGCCGATCGCGTAAATTCCTTTCACCGCGGTTTGGAAACGTTCGTTCACTTCCACGCGGCCGGCTTCGTCTTTCGCGATACCGACGTCTTCAAGCCCAAGACCGTCGGTGAACGGACGGCGTCCAACCGAGACGAGCACGTAATCGGCCTCAGCCTTTTCTTTTCCGCTCGCGGATTCCATCTCGACGACAACGCTCTGACCCGTGTTCTTGGCGCTTAAAACCTTCGTCGCGAGTTTCAGTTCGAGGCCCTGCTTCGCGAGAATTTTTTGCAGCTCAAGCGAGGCTTGTTTATCGAACGCGGCCGCGATGCGGTCGAGGAATTCCACGACGGTGACCTTCGCGCCGAGACGCGACCAGACCGATCCCATCTCGAGGCCGATCGCGCCGCCGCCGACAACGAGAAGTTTCGCGGGCACTTCAGAAAGCGTGAGCGCTTCGGTCGAACTTAAGATGCGCTTGCCATCAAACGGGGCGATCGGAATGCGCGAAGGCTCCGAGCCCGTGGCGATCACGATGTTCGTCGCGGTATACGTTTTCGTGGAACCGTCGGAGGCTTTGACGGCGACTTTCCCGGCGCCCTTGATCGAGCCCTGGCCCGAGAGATGCGCAACGCCGTTTTTTTTGAAAAGCCCCGCGATGCCGGCCGTGAGGCTTCGCACGACTCCGTCTTTGCGCTTCATCATTGCGGGAAGATCGAGCTCGATACCCTTCAGGATTACGCCATGCTGAGCGATCTTCTCGCGCGCGAACGCGAAGTGCTCGCTCGAATCGAGAAGCGCTTTGGACGGAATGCAGCCGACGTTGAGGCACGTGCCTCCGAGCGTCTTGTCTTTCTCGACGCACGCGACTTTAAGCTTCAGTTGCGCCGCACGGATCGCGCACACGTAACCGCCCGGCCCCGCCCCAATTACGATCACGTCAAAATCCGCCATGAATCCTCCAAAAGGTGGCTGCTAACTAACGGCTGAGAGCTGCGTCAAACAGTGAAGCCCAGTTTCGCGGGATCTTCGATCCCCTCCTTCACTTTGACCAGAAACGTCACCGCTTCCTTGCCGTCGATCATCCGGTGATCGTAGGAAAGCGCGAGGTACATCATCGGACGAACCAGCACGGCACCGTTCACCGCCATCGGGCGGTCCTGGATTTTGTGCATGCCGAGGATTCCGCTCTGAGGCGGGTTCAGGATCGGCGTCGAAAGAAGCGACCCGTACGTTCCGCCGTTGCTGATCGTGAACGTGCCACCGGAAAGATCCTGCATCGAAAGCTTTCCTGTTTTCGCTTTCTCGGCAAGCGCCAAAATTCCCTTTTCGATTTCCGGAAAGCCCATCGCGCCCGCGTCGCGCAGAACCGGCACGACGAGCCCGCGCTCGGTTCCCACCGCGACGCCGATGTCGAAGTAATCGCGATAGATCGCGTCCTTGCCGTCGATCATCGCGTTCACCGTAGGAACCGCTTTCAGAGCCTCGACCACGGCACGCGTGAAAAACGACATGAAGCCCAATCCCACTCCGTGCTTTGCTTTGAACGTCTCTTTGTGTTTCGCTCGAAGCTCCATCACCGCGCCCATGTCGCACTCGTTGAACGTCGTGAGGATCGCGGCGGTGCGCTGCGCCTGCACGAGCCGCTCGGCGATGCGCTGGCGAAGCAGCGTCATCGGCACGCGCTTGTCGCGCGGGTCACCGGCGTACGTCGCGCCTCCGGCGCGCGAAAGGGGCGGCGCGGCGGGCGACGGAGCCGATGACACGGAAGACGCCGGCGCCGTGGTCGCTTGCGCCGCTGACTTCGCCCCGGATTCCGCGCGATCGATCACGTCGCCCTTGGTGACGCGACCGCCTTTTCCGGTTCCCCTGATCGAAGCCGGGTCGATCCCCTGCTCACTCGTCATCTTGCGAACGGCCGGAGAAACGGGAGCGCCGTTGCCCTTGGCCGCCGCGGAAGCCGCGCCGGCAACCGTCGCGCTTGCGGCGTCGTCGATGAATCCCAGCACTTCCCCGATCTTCACCATCTCGCCGGCGGGCCTTTGAATCGTCAGAACGCCCGGCGAATCCGCCGCGACTTCCACGGTCGCCTTGTCCGACTCGATTTCAATGAGCACCTCGCCGGGTTTGACCGCTTCGCCGCTCCGTTTTTTCCAACCCGCGATGCGAACCTCGGTGATCGACTCGCCGACAGCCGGCGCTTTCACGTCATGTTTCACTTGAGTGCCTCCTCCACGATGCGATGCTGCTCTTTCTGGTGCGCTTTCTCGGAACCGCTCGCGGGCGCGGCGCTTGCGACGCGGCCGACATAGGACAAGCGCCGATCCGCACCCAGCATCTCTCCCAACCAATCGCGCGCGAACTGCCACGCGCCCATGTTTTTCGGCTCTTCCTGGGTCCACACGACGTCTTTCGCCGCCGCGTATTTCTTGAAAATGGGTTCCAGCTGCGTGCCCGGCCAGGGATAAAGCTGCTCGATACGAACGATCGCGACGTCGAGAACTTTTCTTTCGCGGCGAACCTGATCGATCTCGTAATAAATCTTGCCGGAACAAAGCACGATCTTCCTCGCTCCCGTCACCCCCGCCGGATCATCGATCACCTCGCGAAACGGCATCGCCGAAAATTCCGAAAGCCTCGAAACCGCCTCGGGATGACGAAGCAGGCTTTTGGGCGACATGATGACAAGGGGTTTTCGAAAAGGCCGGCGCACCTGGCGCCTGAGCGCGTGAAAAATCTGCGCCGGCGTCGTGAGATTGCAAACCTGGATGTTGTACTCCGAGCAAAGCTGCAGAAAACGCTCCAGCCGGGCGCTCGAGTGCTCGGGCCCCTGCCCTTCAAGACCGTGCGGCAGCAGCAGCACGACTGCGTTCATGCGCTGCCATTTCGTTTCGGAGCTCGAGATGAACTGGTCGATGATGGCCTGCGCGCCATTGGCGAAGTCGCCGAACTGCGCTTCCCAGATCACGAGCGAATTGGCGTCAGAGCTGGAATAGCCGAATTCGAACCCAAGCACGGCGGCTTCCGAAAGCACGCTGTTGTAAATCGAGAGCTTCGCCTGGCCTTCTTTCAGGTTGTTAAGCGGCGTGAATTTCTGGCCGGAATTGAAATCGTACAAGACCGCGTGCCGGTGGGTGAACGTCCCACGTTCGACGTCTTGCCCCGACATTCGCACGTGCGTGCCTTCCCAAAGAAGCGAGCCGTAAGCGAGCGCCTCGCCCGTGCCCCAATCGATGGCATCGCCCCGCTCGACCTGCTGAGCGCGGCCTTCAAGCAGACGTACGAGTTTCGGATGCGGCGCGAATGTCGCGGGCACCTGCCCGATTTTTTTTCCTATGGCCCTGAGAATCCTTTCGTCCACTTCGGTTCCGGAAGGCTGGCGAAAATCATCGGCCGTCGCGTGGCGAAGCCCCTTCCAAACGCGATCGAAGACCGAGACATTGTGCCCTTCGTCGGCCTTGCCGGCTTTCGTGATCTCGTACGCGGCCTGAAGTTTGCCGTTCGCGAAATCCAGAACCGCCTGCACCTCGGCCTCGGTCATCGTCGCTTCCTCGATGAGTTTTTTCGCGTAAAGCTCGCGCGGGCTTGGGTGGCCCTTGATGATTTTGTACATCAGCGGTTGCGTGAAGCTTGGTTCATCGCCTTCGTTGTGGCCGTATTTTCGGTAACAAACGAGATCGATCATGACGTCGCGCCGAAACTCCTGGCGAAACCGCGCGGCCAATTGCGCTACGAAGATCACCGACTCGATGTGGTCGCCGTTCACGTGAAAAACAGGGCAGTCGAGCATCTTCATCAGGTCCGACGAATACACCGTCGAGCGCGCATCAATGGGCGAGGTCGTGAAGCCGATCTGGTTATTGACCGTGATGTGGATCGATCCGCCCGTCACGTAACCCGGCACCTGCGAGAGCTGCACGGTTTCGTAGCAAATCCCTTGCCCCGCGAACGCGGCGTCGCCGTGGATCTGCACCGGTACGACCGCCGCGCGCGCGCGACGACGGGGTTCACGAACTCGAGATGGCTGGGATTCGACGCCATGGAAAGATGCATCACCTTGCCCGCCGTGGTTTCGTAGTCGGACGAATATCCCATATGGTACTTCACGTCGCCCGTGCCCACCGACTCGGAGACCGCGAGCTTTCCCTCGAACTCGTTGAACACATGCTCGTAGTTCTTCCCGAAAATATTCGTGAGAACGTTCAGACGTCCGCGATGGGCCATGCCGATCACGAGCTCCGTCGTTCCGCTTTCGGCGAATTCCTCGATCAGCGTATCCAGCAGCGGAATGAGAGCGTCGCCGCCTTCGACCGAAAAACGTTTCTTCGCGACATAGCGCGTGTGAAGAAAGCGCTCGAACGCTTCCGTGCGCGTGAGTGTTTCAAGGATGCGCGTCTTCCGCGCTTTGGTAAACGTGGGTTTGGCGCTCTTCTCGACCTCGGCGTCAAGCCAGCGAAAAATGCCGCTGTTTTGGATGTGCGCGAAGTCGAACCCGATTTTTCCGCAGTAGGTGGCGCGAAGCTTCGCGAGAATCCCGCTAAGCTTGGACGGAGAAGCAAGTCCGATCGTGGCGGCCGCGTGGAACACGCGATCGAGATCCGCATCCGAAAGGCCGTGCGTGGCGAGCTCAAGTTCGGGATGCGTCCGCGGCGGCGGAAAGAGCGGATTGACGTCGGCAACGGCCGTTCCGAAGCGTCGATATGCCTGAATCAGCGAGAGAACTTTGAGTTCGGCTTTGAGCGCTTCGGTTCCCGCGGCGCTGTCGATAAGACCCGCTGCGCCGTTACCTTGTCCGTTCGGAACTTCGGTTCCGAGCTCGACCCCCTCGAAAAAAAAGCGCCAGGTATCGTCGACCGAGGCCGGATCGGAGCGATAACGCCCGTAGAGTTCCTCGATGTATCCCATGTTGATGCTGCGGAGATAACTGAACTTTTCGGCGTAGGACATGTCACTGGATTGTACTTCCACTACGAAAAATCTTCATTCCAATAAGTACAAGCGCAGAGCATCTATTTGACACATGATATAAAAATCATTATTCAAAAAAGGAATATATGGATGCTCTTCACGGCCATGCGCTGAGCCGCCTGCACTGGGAACTCTCGGTACTCAGCCGCGCGGTCGCCTACCAAAATCTCTCGAGCGCGTCGATGCACATCGGCACGAGCCAGCCGCAGCTCTCGCGCATCATCTCAAAGCTCGAGCTCGAGCTCAAAGCCGTCCTTCTTGACCGCGCTTCCCGCAGAAAATCCGGCTGGACACCCGCCGCGCTTCGCCTTGCCGAGCTGTACATGAAATCCGAGCGACGGCTCGAACATGACATCCAGGGGCTGCTCACCGGCGAAGCGCAAACCCAGCAGGTGAAGCTCGGCACCCTTGAAGGTTTCAGCCCGCTCGCGATGCAGGCATGCAATCAGCTTTTGAAGAATCCGCACATCAAGCTTCTCGAGCTCGACGTCTACGATCTCGACGATCTCGAAAGGCTTTTCGCGCAGGGCGACCTCGACCTCATCTTCACGCTGCGCGAGCCCTCGCGCCGGAAGTACCGCCACGCGCGCAGGCTCGGCTTTCAGCACATCGAGTTTTTCGAGAAAGACAGCCGCATCCTCGTCATGAGCACGTTCGAGCACGGTTCGCGCGTCTACCGGCGCTGGCGCGTGAAATCTGATCGCTTCTTCGTGAGCAACTCGCTTGAAATCCGGAAGGAGTGGCTGCGGCGTTTCGGGGGTGCCGGCACGATTCCGGCTTCGGCGCTTAAAGAGAGGCCGTCCAAGTCCGGCGACGTGCCCGTCTACCTCCTCGGCGGCGAACACCTAAACCCTTCGGTGTGGACTCAACTCGACGCCGTCGATTTCAGATTGAGCTAGCGACAGAGCGCGTCGAATACAGTTACGAGAAACCGTTGTCTTTGGCGCGTGTTTCGAAAACCACGCCCGCACGTCTTCGCCGAGCCCGATCCCGTGCATGTAATTGTAAAGCGCGCGTTTCAAACCCTTGCCTAACGCATCGTGATCGCAGCCGGTCGGATCTTCGAATTCCAAATCATTCACCGCGAAAACGCGTTCACCCGAGGCGGGCTTCCGCGTGAGGATTCGAATTCCGAATTTGCCGGGCTCGCGGCCGATCGGCGCGTGCGCCGTCGCGGAGAAGCGGTGCCAGTAAGCGGAATCCACGCACCCGCTCTCGAAAAGCTGGCGTACGACTTCGAGAGTGTCGACTGTTTCCTGCTCGGTCTGCGTCGGAAAGCCGTACATGAGATACGCGTGCACGAGAATTCCCGCGTCGTTGAACGCCTTCGCCACTCGCGCGACTTGCTCGATCGAAACGCCCTTGTTCATGAGCTTGAGCAGGCGATCGGACGCGACTTCGAGCCCGCCGGTCACGGCGATGCAGCCCGCGCGCGCCATAAGCCTCGCGAGCTCGGGCGTGAACGCTTTTTCAAAACGCAGGTTCCCCCACCATGAAAACGAAAGATCGCGTTCGAGAATACGCTCGGAGAGCGCCATAAGCAGCGCAGGTGGGGCCGCCTCGTCGACGAAATGAAAACCCGTCTGCCCCGTCTCGCGCGCGAGCGCTTCCATGCGATCGAGGATGAGATCGACGGGCGCGGCGCCGTAACGGCCGATATAATCCAGCGAAACGTCGCAGAACGAACATTTCTTCCAGTAACACCCGTGCGCGAACGTCACTTTGTTCCAGCGCGCGTCCGACCAGAGCCGGTGCATGGGATTAAGCATTTCGAGCACCGACATGTACTTTTCGAGCGGCAGTCCGTCGTACGTCGGCGTTCCCGCGTCGCGCAACGGCACGTCGTGCGCCGAAGCATCGGAAATAAATCGAACGCTCTCTTCTTTTTCACCGTCGTCACGCACGAACGTGCGCAGAAGTTTTTCGCGCGAAATCTCACCTGCTATGTGACGCAGGATCAGCTCCATCGGCTTCTCTCCGTCGTCGAGCGGGATGAAATCCACGAAATCAAAAATACGCGCATCCGTGAGGCTGCGCAGCTCAGTATTCGCGTAGCCGCCGCCGAGAACGACTTTGGCGGCGGGCGCGAGACGCTTTAGAGTCTTCGCGATCCGGAGCGCTCCGTACACGTTTCCGGGAAACGGAACGCTCAAGCCCACGACCTGCGGTTCATGCTCGCGAAGGAGCTCCGCGGTGATTTCCTCGAGAATCGTATCGACAAGAGTGGGCGCCGCTTCGACCGCCGCGAGCAGCGGGTCAAAAGAACGCCGGCTTGCCGCCAATTTTTCGCCGTACCGCGAGAGCGCGAACCGCGAATCAACACCTTCCCGAACAACGTCGGCGAGATCATCCAAAAAAAGGCTCGCGAAATATTTCGCGCGATCCTGCGCGCCGATCGTGCCAAAGGCGAAGTCGAGATAATCGCCGCGCTCGAGTTCCGCGAGCGCGCGCTTGAAGCGCGGACCTTCCGGAAAAAACCGACGGCTTGCGATCCGCACGGCGAGACTTGGATCACGCCCCTGCAGAAACCGGACAACGCCATCCACCGACCCGAGATAACGATCGGCGTGCTCCAGAAAAAATTCCACGCTCCCGGACACGCTCTTCGTTCCGCAAAACGTGTCGCGAAGCACGCCCCGCACGCGCGAAAGCCCCGCGCGCGAAAACAGCCGGCACACCAGTTCGATCGCCGGATCGTACTGTTTTGCATCGATTCCAATTTTGCGCAGGTATCCCGTCAGGTACGCCGTCGCGGGATACGGCGCATTGAGCTGCGTCATCGGTGGCGTTAAAAGAAGAACTCGCATCATTTCAAACGCTTATAGCATTTTTCCTGACCAGGCGAAATCGAATTGTGCGTAGCGGCATTACGTCGTATAAGTCTCTGATCTGCAACGATTCCAAGGTGACAAAACGCCGCGGAAGTGAGGCATTTATGGAACACAAAGAACGGATTTCAAACCGAAAGGTCAATGCAATGAAAAAGCTCCTCGTCCTCTTCGCCTTCATCGGAACGCAGACCGCGTTCGCGTTTCCGCTTCCGTCCGCGATCGAGGCCGCCTCGCAGCTCGACATGATCGTCACGAGCGCGCCGCTCGACGGCGGTGATTTTACCGCGATCGTGGCCCTGAACAACTGCTCGGGTTCGCTCGTTCGCTTCGAAAGCTCCTTGGGCATGGACCAGGCCATGGTCCTCACCAACGGTCATTGCTTCGAGGGCGGATTCATGAAGCCGGGCGAAGCGAAAGTGAACATTCCTTCCTCCCGCGGATTCAATCTCTTGAATAAGGAAGGAACGCGCACGTTGGGGCGCCTCACCGCCGATCGCGTGGTTTACGGAACGATGACCGGAACCGACATGACGCTTTACCGCCTCAAACAAACGTACGACGACATTGAAAAGGATTTCGGAACGCAGGCGCTCACGTTCTCATCCAGGCGCTCCGCCGTCGGACGAAAAATCATCATCGCCTCGGGTTATTGGAAAAAAATCTACCGGTGCGCGATCGACAAGTTCATCTTCGAATTGCATGAAGCCGACTGGACGTTCAAAGACTCTATCCGCTACTCGTCTCCCGGTTGCGAAACCATTCACGGAACTTCCGGTTCGCCGATCATCGACGCCGAAACGAGAGAAGTCGTCGGCATCAACAACACCGGCAACGACGACGGAGAAAAATGCACGATGGATAATCCCTGCGAAGTCGACGAAAACGGAAACATCACCGTCATTCACCACGCGTCCTACGGACAGCAGACCTACTGGATATACAGCTGCCTCGCGCGCGGGCACGAACTCGATCTCACGAAACCGGGCTGCGAATTGCCGCATTAGCTGGAACGAAAATGGCCTGTTTCATGAGCGGATTTCAGCTTGTACGGCCGCTACGAGCGGAGCGAGTACCGCCTCATCCATCCCGAATCGCGCGCCCACCGCTGTAAACAGTTCCGGCAGCGTCTTCACCGCGCCGAGCTTCAAGCCCGCCTTGTACCGCGCAACCGCAGCACCATAGTCGGCAAGCGACTGCGTCCACACCGAGAGCGCCCCGAGCTGCGCGATTCCGTACTCGACGTAATAAAACGGCACCGAAAAAACGTGCGGATATTGCCAGCCGAGATCGCGCAGATCCTCGACACCCGCCCAGTCGATGTCGGGCTGAAACCGGCGCTCCAGCTCGGCCCATTTCGCGCGCCATTCGGCCGCGCCGGCACCGACGTTCGTATAAACCCAGTGCTGAAACGCATCGATCATCGCCATGAACGGAAAGAACTCCAGAATCTTGCGGAGCTGGTCGTTGCGGACGAGATCGAGTTCCACACCGCCGTAAAACTCCCCGAGGTGCGGCCGCGACAAAAGCTCCATGGCCATGGATGCAACCTCGGCGAATTCAAGAGCCGTGTGGTGATAGCTCGGAAGCGGAATCTCGCGCGAAAGAAAATAGTGGAACGAGTGGCCGCCCTCGTGCAGAAGCGTGTCGACGTCCCGCCGCGTGCCCGCTGCGTTCATGAAAATGAACGGCACGCGCTGCTCGGAAAATTGCGTGCAGTATCCTCCCGGGGCTTTGCCTTTGCGCGACTCGAGGTCCAAAAGCCTTCCGTCCACCATCTCGTCGAAGTATCCTCCAAGTTCGACATCGACTTTGTGAAACACCGAACGGCAACCCTCCACGAGCCGCTCCACTTTTTCGAACGGGCGGACCGCGTCCTTCGCGTACGGGTCGACGTGCATGTCCCACGGCTTGAGTGTCTGAACCCCGAGCTTCGCGCGGCGTTCGTCGTGCAAGTTCTTCGCGGCGGGAACGGCGCATTTTTCGATGGCACTGTGAAATGAGAAACAGTCGTCGGGAGTGTAATCGAAGCGATGCCAGGCCTTGAACTGATAATCGCGGAAATTCTTGAAACCCGCGTTGCGCGCGATGCGGTCGCGAAGCCGCACCATCCGCGCGTAGAGGTCGTCGAGGGCCGCCGCATGCTTGCGCTTGGCGACCGCGCGGGCATCGAACGCTTCCTTCCGCGTCGCGCGTTCGGGATCTTCTAAAAAGCGCGCCACCTGCTGAAGCGTCATCTCTTGGCCGCGAAAAACTGCGGTCATCGAGCCGGTGATCTTCTCGTACTCGTTGACGAGTTTGCGCTCCTCGGTCTTGAGCGGAACGTTTTCCTCGCGATAGAGCTCGACGTCGGCGCGAAGCGCGCGCAGGAAGTTCGCATAAAACAGCGGCAGCTCGCCGCAGCGCGGATGCGCGAGGAGTTTTCGACTGAGTTTGAACCCTTCCGTCTCGACCACCGGCAGAATCTCGTCGACGAACTTCATGAACCGCGCTTCGGCGGTCTTGTCGGTCGTATCCACCGTCACCGCGACGTTGGCGCGCGCGTAGGCGTCGTTGACGGCGCTTGAGAGTTCCTCCCAATGCAAGATCCACCGCTCAAGTTCCGCGCGGTCACGCGAATCGCTTCGCGCCAGTTCCTCGAATTCGCGCCTGACCTGCGCGGCGTCCTCCGCGTTGAACTCGGGGGAGAGATATTTTCTTTGATACGCGGGCTTCGTTTTTGTGTTGGGAGTCATTCTCCCGTTTTACCACAACGCGGGCTATGCCGGGAAAAGCAGCCGTAAAACATCGGAAAGCGTGCTCGGACGCGGAGCGGTCGCGATCCCGGCGCCCGTGAGCCGCCGAGCCACCTCTCCATCGGGCTTGTTGCTGACGCAAAGTATCGTCGCCGAAATGACGGTGCGGCGAACCTGCAAGAGCCACTCGATCGTCTCCTCGGCGAGTTCGCCGAAACGGATAACATTGGCCGGAGCGCGCTCAACGTCCATCTCGACTTTTTCCAGAGCGACGCAGGCCTCTTCCAGCGTCGAGATCGAGAGCGCGTCATACCCTTCCTCCGTCGCGAAATACGCCAGAATCTCACTTAAATCAGGGTCGTTTCCGAAAATCCAGACCAAGGGACGTGAATCACGCTTTTGCATTTCGTGGATATTAAACTATGTACGTATCATTGCAACTATGTACTTATAGCTTTCCCTCATGCACGGCAGTAACCTTTCGTCATGGGCCGGCCGTTTAAGAAGGATATCTCCAGCGAGTTGCTGATGCTTCTCGAACGCATCGGAAAAAACATCGCCTATTACCGCGCCGAGCGCTCGATGAGTCAGGCCGAGCTTGCGAGAAAATCCGGAATCTCGGCGACGACTCTCAACGAAATCGAGACTTTTAAGCCGCGCGACATGCGCCTTTCCACCCTCTACTCGATCGCGCGCGCCCTCGGCATCGCGCCGGTTCAACTGATGAGCGACGCCGACCTTGATCTTTCCGCCAAGGACCACGCGACGCTCCTGAAGGCGAGCGAAGCGATTTTTCGGATCACCAAAAAACTGCGCTAGTCGATCCACTTTACGGCTTGAGCCGTCACGATCGCGTGGCCAAGAAACCGGATTCCGAACTCGGCGGCCAGGGTTTCCATCTTGACGGTCAACAGCTGGTCTTCCTGAGACGGAAGCAGGCTTCCCGACGGATGGTTGTGCGCCATGAAAAACGCCGCGGGCCGAAGCGCCAAGAGCCGCGCGAAAAACGCGGCCGGATCGACATTGACGTGCGTGCGCACTCCACGCTCCACCACGCAAAGATCCATCACCGCGCCCGTTCCCGTCACGCCGACAAATCCCAACCATTCACGCGGGGCGCTTCTCAACCCGTCCGGAATTTTCTGAACAGCCTTTCGGGCCAGCACGCCCAAGTGCCGCTCATTTTCCTCGCTTCCGGTCGCCGCGCGCGCTTTAAGAACCGCGTAGCGCCGGGCCAACTCAAATGCCGCGAGGATGCGGCCCTTGCCCGCCGGGCCCAGGCCTTTGATGTTTTGCAGAAATCCCAGTCCCGACGATTCGAGCGCCGTAAACAGCGCACGCGCGTCGTTCGCGCCGGCGTCGCCAAAACCGACGTCGTTAAATCGGGCGTCGTAAATTCGAGCAGAACCGCTGCGTTCGAGAATCCGCGCCGACAGCCCCATGCATCCCTCGCCGCGCGGGCCGCTTCCCAAAAGAAGCGCCAGGCACTCACGAAGGCTTAAGCATTCAGCGCCCCCGGCAAGACAGCGCTCCCTTGGCTTTTCGGAATCATGGCAGTGCCGAATCATGGACCAGCTTCCTTCCCTTAAAGGGGAAGGAATGCAGACGGCGTGCCCTAAAAGGTGCCGACCTACT
>JACPKS010000003.1 GCA_016186905.1 Deltaproteobacteria bacterium | reverse complement strand
GGAATGACGATGGCCGCGACGACAAGCAGCCCAAAAAGCGAGCCCAAGCCTATGAAGAATTTTTTAAGAAACGATTTCATGATTCCTCCGAAGTTATTGTGAAAGTTTTTTCTTAAGCAGGCCGTTCACGACGGCGGGATTCGCTTTGCCGGCCATTTTTTTCATGACCTGCCCGACGAAAAATCCGAAGAGCTTGTCTTTGCCCGACTTGTAATCCTGGTGCTGGGAAGGGTTCGCCGCGATCACCTCGGCGATGGCGGCCTCGATCGCGCCGGCGTCGGAGACCTGGGCGAGGCCCTTAGCTTGAACGATCTCTCCCGGCTCGCGTCCCGTCTTGTACATCTCTTCGAAAACCGTTTTCGCCGTGTTGTTGTTGATCGCGCCTTCACGAACTAACTTAACCAGTGTGCGAAGATGATATGGATTCATCTTAAAATCGTCGATCTCGCGTTCGTCTGCCTTCAGGAGGCGTAACAATTCGCCAATCACCCAGTTGCTCACATCTTTGGGAGAAACAAAGGTCGAATTTAATCCTTCTCCGTGTACTTCACCCGTGCCACAGGCTTCATCAAAAAATTCCGCGAGCTTCTTGCTCGAAGTAATGACGTTGGCGTCGTAAGCAGGAATTCCCATCTGCTCATAACGATTCTTTTTTTGATCGGGAAGTTCCGCGAGCGTGGCTTGCGCCACCGTGATCATCGCTTCCGGGATCTTGAGCGCGATGAGATCGGGCTCGGGAAAGTACCGGTAGTCGTGCGCCTCCTCCTTGCTGCGCATCGAAACCGTCACGTTCTTTCCGCTGTCGTACGTGCGCGTCTCCTGCACCACGGTGCCGCCGCTCTCGACGATCTGAATCTGGCGGCGGATCTCGTACTCGATCGCTTTTTCGACGAAGCGGAAGGAATTCACGTTTTTGATCTCGGCGCGCGTGCCGAATTTCCCGGAGCCGCGCGGGCGGACCGAAACGTTGGCGTCGCAGCGGAAGCTGCCTTCCTGCATGTTTCCGTCGCACACGTCGATGTACATGAGGATCGCGCGCAGCTTTCGCAGGTATGCGCCCGCCTCCTCGGCCGAACGGATATCGGGCTCACTCACGATCTCAATGAGCGGCGTGCCCGCGCGATTGAGATTCACCATGCTGTAGCCTTGCGCGTGCACCGACTTTCCGGCGTCTTCTTCCATGTGGATGCGCGTAAGCCGCACGCGCTTGCTTGCCGCGGCTTCGATGTCGATGTAACCCCCGACGGCGAGCGGCTGATCGTACTGGCTGATCTGGTAGCCCTTGGGAAGATCGGGGTAGAAATAGTTTTTCCGCGCGAAGATGCTTCGCGAGTTGATGCGGCAGTTCGTCGCAAGCGCCGCCTTCACGGCGAACTCGACCGCCTTGCGGTTCAACACCGGAAGCGTGCCCGGATGCGCGGCGCAGACCGGGCAGACGTTGGCGTTCGTCCGCGAATGCACGTCGGTCGAACACCCGCAGAAAAGTTTCGAGCGCGTAAGCAGCTGCGCGTGGACTTCGAGTCCGATGACGGCTTCAAAATCCATGATCCACCTTTTCGCGATACACCTCTTCCTCGACCTGTTTTGAGAGCGCCAGAATCCGCGGCTCCTCGAAATGCCGCCCGATGAACTGCATCCCGATCGGAAGCCCCTGCGCGGCGCGGCCGATGGGCGTTGAGATCGCGGGCAGGCCGGCGAGATTCACCGGAATCGTGAAGATGTCGTTCAAATACATCTTCAGCGGATCGGCTATTTTTTCGCCAAGGCGAAACGCCGCCGACGGCGCGGTGGGAGCCATGACCGCGTCGACTTTCTTGAACGCCTCGCTGAAGTCGCCGCTGATGAGCCGGCGCACCTGGCAGGCCTTCTTGAAATAGGCGTCGTAATATCCGGCCGAAAGAGCGAACGTGCCGAGGATGATCCTGCGTTTCACTTCTTCGCCGAAAAGCGCGCGGGTCTTCGAGTACATTTCGGTGAGCGAGAGATCGCCCTTGGCCCGCATGCCGTAGCGAACGCCGTCGAAACGCGCGAGATTGCTCGAGGCTTCGCTGACCGCCAGAATATAATAGACGGCGACCGAATATTCGGTGTGCGGAAGCGAGATCTCAACGAACGTATGACCCGCTTTCTCCAGCCCCTTTCGCGCTTCGCTGAATTTCTCGGCGACCGCCTTTTCGATTCCTTCGACGAAATATTCCTTCGGCACGCCGATGCGCAGTTTTTTTCCGCGCTCGGCTGCCATCAGCGCGACGTAATCGGCCGGCTCGCGCTTAAACGAGGTGGAATCGAGCGGATCGTGGCCCGCGATCGCTGAAAGCACCGCCGCGCAGTCTTCGGTCGTCGCGCCGAGCGGCCCGATCTGATCGAGCGAGCTTGCGAACGCCACCAACCCATAACGGCTCACGAGTCCATAGGTGGGCTTCAAACCCACCGTTCCGGTGAACGCCGCCGGAAGCCGCACCGATCCGCCGGTGTCGGTTCCAAGGGTCGCGGCCGCGAGACCCGCCTTCACCGCCGCGGCCGATCCGCCGCTCGATCCGCCGGGAACGTATTCGGGATTCACCGGATTTTTCACGGCACCGAACGCCGAATTTTCGTTGGATCCCCCCATCGCGAACTCGTCCATGTTGAGCTTTCCTAACGTCACGGCGCCCGAGCGCTTTAGCCGCTCAACCGACGTCGCGTCGTAGGGCGGCTTGTAGTCGCCTAAAATTTTCGAGGCGCACGTCGTGCGCACGCCATTCGTGCAGAGAATGTCTTTCAGGCCGAGAGGAATGCCCGTAAGCGGCGTGACGTCTTTTCCGGAGGCGATGCGCGCGTCCGCGGCTGTGGCTTCTTTGAGCGACTCTTCCTCGCAAACGGTGAGATAGGAATTCGTGCGATCGGCGGCGATGCGTTTGAGATAATGGCGCGTGAGCTCGACCGAAGAGAGCTTGCGGCTTTTCAGCTTTTCGTGCAGCTCCAGGATCATGCCTCGTCCTTTCCCTTGGTCGCGATCACCTGAGGCACTTTGTAATTGTCGAAAACCTGCTCGGGCGCGGAATCCAGGATGGCGGCGGCTCCCGGCGACGGACGGGTTTCATCCTCGCGCAGCGGAGTTTCGACGTCGTGAACCTGGGTCATCGGCTCGACCTTCGACGTGTCGAGCGAGTTGAGCTTCTCGACGTAATCGAGAATCTTGGTGAGCTGGGAGGAAAATTTCGCGGTTTCCTCGGCGGTAAGCTCAAGGCGCGCGAGGTGCGCAACCTTCATTACGGTCTCGGAACTGAAGTCGATTTTGGCCACGGACTAGAGCCTAAAACACTTGAGAATTCGTGCAACTGCAAAATTCGAAAAAACACCGTCTGCCCCCCGAAACTCAAGAAAAAAAGCCGTAGCACATTCCGCGGCGTGAAGGTATTTTCGCCGGCAAACAGGAGTTCTGATGCCGGTTCTTCCCTTTTTGATTGCGGCGCTTTGTCTCTTCGCGATCTCGTATCGCTTTTACTCGGCGTTCATCGCGGCCAAAGTTCTGGCGCTTGACGAAAACCGACCGACTCCGGCCACGACGGATTACGACGGCCACAACTTCTACCCCACGAATAAATGGGTGCTCTTCGGCCATCACTTCGCCGCGATCACGGGCGCGGGCCCGCTCATCGGCCCGGTGCTCGCGGCGCAATTCGGATTTCTTCCAGGATTTCTCTGGCTCGTCATCGGCGTAACCGTCGGCGGGGCGGTTCATGACCTCGTAATCCTTTCAGCAAGCGTTCGTCATGGCGGGCGTTCGATCGCCGAGATCGCCCGGCGCGAGATCGGGCCGGTGGCCGGCACGATCACGAGCATCGCGATTCTGTTCATCGTCGTCATCGCGCTCGCGGGTCTGGGACTCGCGGTGGTGAACGCGCTTTCGGAAAGCGCCTGGGGAACGTTCACGATCGCGATGAGCGTGCCGCTGGCGCTTGCGATGGGAGTCTACATGTACAAGCTTCGCGGCGGAGCCGACGACGCGATCAAGAAAGCCTCGATCGTCGGCGTTTGCGTGCTTCTTGCCGCGGTGATTTTCGGAAAGCACGTTCCCGAAGCGCAGTGGGGCCATTACTTTCATTTATCGCGCATGGGAATCATCGCCGCGATCGCGGCCTACGGATTCATCGCGAGCGTTCTTCCGGTTTGGATCCTGCTTTGCCCGCGTGATTACCTGAGTTCCTACATGAAACTCGGCACCATTTTCTTTTTGGTGCTTGCTGTTTTCATCGTGCGTCCCGATCTCAAAATGCCCGCGGTGAGCGCGTGGGCCGCCGGCGGCGGGCCGATCATTCCCGGAAAAGTTTTTCCGTTCGTCTTCATCACGATCGCGTGCGGCGCGATTTCGGGCTTTCATTCGCTCATCGCGAGCGGCACGACTCCGAAGATGATCAAGAACGAGTGTGACATCCGGCCCATCGGCTTTGGCGCGATGCTGCTCGAAGGGCTTGTCGGCGTCGTGGCGCTCATCGCGGCATCCGCGCTCAATCCCGAGGATTACTTCGCGATCAACGTGAGCGCCCAGAAATTCGCGACCCTCGGCATGACTCCCGTGAACTTGCCCGGCCTTGAGCTTGCCGTAGGAGAGCGCGTCGCCGGGCGCCCGGGCGGCGCCGTTTCGCTTGCGGTCGGAATGGCGCAGATTTTCTCGTCGCTCCCCTTCATGCGCTCGCTGATGTCGTACTGGTACCACTTCGCGATCATGTTCGAGGCGCTCTTCATTCTCACGACGATCGACACGGGCACGCGCGTGGCGCGCTTCCTGGTGCAAGAAGCCGCGGCGCCGATTTTTCCGCGGCTCTCGAAGCCGGGCAATCCCGCGGGCGCGCTCATCTCGTCGGCACTCGTCGTCGGCGGCTGGACTTACTTCATCGCGACGGGAACGATCTCGACGATCTGGCCGATGTTCGGGATCGCAAACCAGCTTCTCGCGATGATCGCGCTTTGCATCGCGACGACCTTCATCATCAACTCGGGCCGCGCGCGCTACGCCTGGGTCACCGTCGCCCCCATGCTCTTCGTCGGCACGACGACGATCACCGCCGCCGTGCAGAGCATTTTCAACAACTTCATTCCGGCCGGCGCGTACCTCTCGGCCGCGATCTCGGCGATCATGCTCGCGTGCGTATTCGTGATCTTCGTGGATAGCGCGCGCCGGTGGCTCGCGCGTCGCTGGCTCGCGCGCCCGTCAAAGTCTTATACAGCCCCGTCCCTTTAAGAGCCTTACCACGTCGCTAACCCCTGCTTTTTACTGCGTTTCTGGCACAGAACTTGCTGTCTTTATGCGGTAATGACGGCCAAACCATTCGCACTTTTGCTGGGTTCATTTTTGATTTTTTTCGCCGTGCACGCACAGGCCGATTTCGATCCGATCGCCGAGCTTTCCAGGAAGCATCCCCTTCAGGCCCGGCTCGCGCAAGCCCTGGGAACAAAGGGCTGCGAGCTGAGCCGGAAAAATTACGCAGCCGCCGAACAGGTTTCTGACGTGCAGGTTTCCGGTCTACGCGACCTGAGCGCCGAAGTGTCGAAGAAGAAATACTTCAGCCTGGAAAAAAATATCTTCAACGCCACCGAAGATGTTCTCGTCATCGACGTCATGAGCCCCGATCTCAAAGCCCGTGTCACGATCGAAGCGATTTCGGAAGGCATCTTCTACCTGACCATCGAAGATGTGACTCAAGTCTCGGCGATTCTGACGTTCAGACTGCTGTTCAAGAAATGCGAAGCGGATTTCTACGCCATCGCAAGTTCTTCGGGCCTTACTCTTGAGCTGTTTCCGGAACCGGTTGGCCTGATTCCGAGGCAGCCGTTGAATGAACTCATTGGAAAGATTTCCGATGCCGACCCGCGAGGAAAAGTGAAAATCGCCGTCGTCGATTCGACGGTCGCCGTCTCAAACGACCGGCTTAACAGATTTCTTGATCGCGATCCGGATGGAAGACTGCGCAGAATCGACTTATTCCAGCCGGCCGACTCTCCGCAGTACGAGGAAGACACGCACGGCACGGCCGTCGCGGCCATCGCCGCCGGAGAAAATCCGGATATCGCGATCATTCCCGTAACTTCGTGCGATTCAAACATCCTCAGCGCGGGACCTGGCTCGAATTATTGGCCGAAACTGACGCCGCTCTACTTCGATGCGATCGCTCGACTCAATGACCTTCAGGAAAAATCGGTCGAACAAGCCGTGACGCTCGGAGCGCGCGTCATCAACATGAGCTTCGGCGGTTTGTACAGAAACTCGTCGGATCTTGGCGGCGGCATCAAATCGTCTCCCACGAAGAGTCTCGATGGATACCGCTCCGCGATTCGAAACAACAGAGCTACGCTCTTCACGGTGGGCAGCGGAAACGACGGGGTCTCGCTCGATGAATTCGCCGTCCTTCCCGCCAGCGATTCCGGAACGAACGAAAACCAAATCACCGTAGGATCCTATTACGTTTTTGATCAACACGAAAAAATATCCCGCTTTTCAAACTACAGCAAAACGCTCGTCGATCTTCTGGCGCCCGGAGAAAAGATCCGAACGCTGACCACACGCAATCGGGAGGACGAATTCACCGGAACTTCATTCGCCGCCCCGAAGATCGCGCACATCGCGGCCGAGCTGCTGCTCATCGATCCGCGGCTCAGCCCAGCTGAAATCAAATCGATCCTCTGTAAAACCGCGAGGCGAACGAAGGACACTAAGAATTTCGTTCGCTGCGGAATCGTCGACGAAGAAAAGGCCATGCGCATCGTGAGCAAACGCGCGCGCGGCAGAAAATAAAGACGAGATCGGTGTATTGCACCAATACTGTGATGAGTTACGAAGTTTGATCGGCGTTGTTGCATAAATGGCGTAGCGAAAGGGGTAGTAGGGGTGCGGGCCATCTGAAGCGCGATGCCGCCTGAAGCGCGCCGCCCGCAGTGCCTACCCCGGCTTGAGGGCGGCCAGGATTTCAGGGCTCGCGCCAGACTGCACGAACACGCCGGATTGCTTACGCTGGAAGAGTTACAACCGAAGCCTGATCAATCGCGGGAACCTGACGCTCTGGTTTGCGACGAAACACGAAAGCATTGGTACACGAAACTACTCCACATCATCGCGCACACGGTCGCCCCAATGTTTATAGCCGGCAGTGCCTTGAGGTGGCTTGCACAAAACTTAACGTCATGCATTATCTCGCTGATATTACAGTATCGACGCGGCTGCTGCTGTCAAACTCGGGAGTTGAGCTAGCTCAAATATTCGAGATTCGCGAATTTCAGAATGAACTTCTTGGTCATGCGTCCCGAAAACTCGACGG
Source organism: Deltaproteobacteria bacterium (assembly GCA_016186905.1). Classification (GTDB taxonomy): domain Bacteria; phylum Bdellovibrionota; class UBA1018; order UBA1018; family UBA923; genus JACPKS01. Next base: position 4,861 of record JACPKS010000003.1, on the reverse strand, counting down.
TAACCTTCGCGGCATCCGACGAGCCGCCTTCGACTCCGCGAATCACGCCTTCGCCGTAAACGCTGTGCCGCACGCGGCGGCCTATTTGCGAACCTCCGGGTCGACCTATTTGCGAGCTTCCCGCGCCGAGAGCCGAGGCAGGTCCAACCGGCGCATGGCTATAGGAGCACTCGGCACCATCGTCGTCGCCTTCATCGCGCGCGTACCCTGAAACGCCGCCCCGATTGAACCGCGCGAGATCCTTGAACTCGATGAATTCGCCGGGGATTTCGCCGAAAAATCGCGCGGGCTCGTTGTATAAAATATTTCCGTAAAGCCTGCGGCACACGGCGTGCGACATGTAGAGCTGCTTCATCGCGCGCGTCATGCCGACGTAGCAAAGGCGCCGTTCCTCCTCGATGTCTTCGTCGCTTCCGCCGTCGTCGCCTCGAACGGAAGGAAACAACCCCTCCTCCATCCCCACCATGAACACGAGCGGAAATTCCAAGCCCTTGCTCATGTGAAGCGTCATCAGCGAAACGGAACCCGCGACACCCTGATCTTCTTCGGCTCGTTCGCCCACTAACGCAACGTTTTCCAAAAAAACTGGCAAAGTTTCGAGCGCCGGACGCTCCTCGGCGCCCGCTCCCGATTCAAATTCGGTGATCGTCGAGCTCAGTTCCTGCAAGTTCTCGATGCGCGCAGCCGATTCCTCGGTGTTCTCGACCTTGAGCTCTTGCACGTAACGGGTGCGGTCGAGAAGTTCGTGGTAAAATTCCGAAAGCGTCTTGGTCGCGAGCAATCCGCGCAGATCCGCGATCAGAGCCAGGAACTCGGAAATTTTCTTGCGCGGAGCCGCCGAGAGCGCGCCCCCCTGGCCTTGCGCCGCCTGGTACATCGCCGCTTCAAACGTCAGGCCGCGCGCGACGGCGACCTCGTCGATCTTGTCGACCGTGGTCTTGCCGATTCCTCTTTGCGGAACGTTGATGACGCGCGCGAAGCTCACCGAATCTTCGGGGTTCACGAGCACGCGAAAATAGGCCATCACGTCTTTGATTTCCTTGCGGTCGTAAAACCGCAAGCCGCCGACGATCTTGTAGGGCGCCCGCTCGCGTCTCAGAATATCCTCAAAAACGCGCGACTGCGCGTTCGTGCGGTAAAAAACCGCGACGTCGTTGAACGAAAAACCTTCCGACTCGCAGGCCTGCTTGAGCTTGCCCACCACGAGCTCGGCTTCCGCGCGCTCGTCGCTCACCTGAAACCTGCGGATGAGCGAACCCGCTTCGTTGCCGGTCCAAAGCGTTTTCGCTTTCCGCTCGGTATTGTTCGAGATGAGTTTCGAGCTCGCGCCGATGATGTTTTTCGTCGAGCGGTAATTCTGCTCGAGTTTCACCACCCGCGCTTCGGGATAATCCTTCTCGAAGTCGAGGATGTTCCTGATGTCGGCCCCGCGCCACTTGTAGATCGACTGGTCCTCATCGCCGACCACGCAAATGTTGCGATGGCCGGCGGCGAGCAGTTTCACGAGAAGATATTGCGCGCGGTTGGTGTCTTGGTACTCGTCGACGTGAATGAACTGGAAAAGCTTCCGGTACTTCGCGAGCAGATCGGCGTTGTCGCGCAACATCCGGTAGGTAAGCGTGATCATCTCGCCGAAATCGACGGCGTTCGCCTTGAACAGCTCCTGCTGGTAGAGCGCATAGATCTTCGCGAGATTTTTCGCGAAATAATCATAACCCTCCGCCGGCATTTCGTGCGGCTCAAGGGCCGAACATTTCGCGGAGTTGATCGCCCACTGAAAACTCTTGGGCGAAAACGCCTTGTCCGACAGCCCAAGCCGCGAAAAACAATCCTTCACGAGCGAGAGTTGGTCGCTGTCGTCGTAGATCACGAACTGTTTCGTGAACGGCGTGCGCTCGATCTCGCGCCGAAGGATGCGCGCGCAGACGGCATGGAACGTTCCGATCGTGGGCTGCGAGAACATCGCCGCCGACGACGCAAAAAACGGCGGGGGCGTCAGCGCCTCGGGATCAAGGCCCAACGCTCGCGTGACGCGTTCGCGCATTTCGGCCGCGGCCTTGTTCGTGAATGTTACTGCCAGAATATGTTGGCCTGGAACGCCCTTGTCGGCCATCAGGTGCGCGATGCGCGCGGTGAGCATGCGGGTTTTTCCCGAACCGGCGCCCGCGATGACGAGCACCGGTCCGTGCGTGGCCTCGACGCCCGCGCGCTGGGCGGGATTGAGCGAATCGAGAATGGAATTTTGCATCGTTCCTTTTTAGCGATAAATGCCGCTAATTGAAAGATGCTGAGCAACTATTTACGGCGCATCACACCACGAAAAGTAGGTCGGCACCTTTTTGATCACTCCACCGTTACCGACTTCGCGAGGTTTCTCGGCTTGTCGACGTCAGTGCCGCGCAAAACGGCGGTGTGGTACGCGAGAAGCTGCAACGGGATCGTCGCGACAAGGACGTCGCTGAAGTCGTCGGCGAAGTCATATTCCAAAAACTCGTCGGCGAGCTTGAAGAGCTGATCGTCGCCCCGGCTTCCGACCGCAACGATGCGACCGCCGCGCGCTTTCACTTCCTGCAGGTTTGAAATGGTTTTGTCGAAAAGCCCGTCGCGCGGGGCGAGAACCACGATGGTCATCCCCGCGTCCACCATCGCGATCGGCCCGTGCTTCATTTCGCCCGCCGGATACCCCTCCGCGTGGATGTATGAGATTTCCTTCATCTTGAGCGCGCCCTCGAGCGCGATGGGATAGAGGCGGCCGCGTCCCAGAAAGAAAAATCCGCGCGGGGAATCGATGCAACGTTTGGCGATCGCGGCGATTTTTTTCTCGGTATCGAGCGCTCCCTGAATCAGGTGCGGAAGCTTCAGAAAAAAATGCAGGTCAAGCTTCGGATGATCGATCGAACCCCGCTCCTCGATGTGTTTAGAATGCGCGGCGTACTGACCGAGCATCATGAGCACGAGGATCTGCGTCGTGAACGCCTTGGTCGAAGCGACGCCGATCTCAGGCCCCGCGGCCGTGAACATCGTGAAGCCGGCCTCGCGCGCGATGCTCGAGCCGCGCACGTTGCAGATCGCGGCGGTCATCGCGCCCTGTCTTTTCGCCTCGCGAAGGGCCGCGAGCGTGTCCGCGGTCTCGCCCGACTGCGTGATGGCGAGAAAAAGCGTGTCCGGGCCGACGATCGGCTCGCGGTAGCGGTACTCGCTCGCGAGGTCCACTTCGACGGGAAGCCGCGCGATCTGCTCGAGAATGTACTTGCCGACAAGCCCCGCGTGCCAGGCCGTGCCGCATGCGACGACCTGAACCTTGCGCACGTTCTGCAGAATCGCGCGCAATCCCTCCATGCGCGGAATCGCGGTCTCGCGCTCGACTAAATTGTCGAGCGTGTCGAGGATCGCGCGCGGCTGCTCGTGGATTTCCTTGAGCATGTAATGCGGATATCCCGCCTTATCGAGACTCGTGAGCTCCCAATCGAGCACCGTCGAATCGCGCTTGATGACTGAGCCGGGACCGAGCGGTTTTTTCAGCGAGTGAACCGAAAAACCTTCCTTCGTGCAGACGACGAAGTCTTCGTTTTCGAGAAACGTGACGTCGCGCGTGTGCTCGATGATGGCCTGCGCGTCGCTCGCGACGAACGAGCCGCCCGAGCTTGCGGAATGCGCGACGACCATCGGCGTGCCGTTTTTCACCGCGACGATTCGATCGGGGAATTTATCGTTCACGACGACGATGCTGCATGAACCTTCGAGCCGCAGAAACGCCGTCCGAACGGCCTCCTCGAACGCGTGCCCCTGTTTAAGCCTTTCTTCGACGAGATGCCCGAAAAGCTCCGAGTCGGTTTCGCTGACCGGCTGGTAACCCTTCTCGATCAGTTCGGCGCGAAGCGGCTCGTAGTTTTCGATGATGCCGTTGTGAACGAGAACGGTCGAGCCCGTGCGATGCGGGTGCGCGTTGACGGAATTCGGCTTTCCGTGCGTAGCCCAGCGGGTATGACCGATGCCGATCGTGCCCTTAAGAGGTTTCGTTTCGAGGATGCGCTCGATGTTTTCGATTTTGCCTTCGGATTTGACGATGGTGAAACTGCTGTTTCCGGCCGCCACGCCCGAGGAGTCGTAACCGCGGTATTCCAGGCGCTTAAGACCGTTGATGAGAAAGCCCACGCAGTCGTTTTTGCCAACGTAACCCATGATCCCGCACATAGGCTCTAAGCCTACGGTTTTGGAGCTCCGGACGCAAGACCAAACTAGATAAAACTTAGTTATTTCAAGTCCCTGCGCAGGTCTTACCCGCTCATAACGTTTTCATGAGATAATGCAGTGGAATGCGCGAGGGTAGTTTATGGGTCTGATTTATCAGAAAAATGTTGATCTTTCTGAAAAACGACGCGACGTACGTCAACTCGTCCACAAACGCTGCAGTGTTTCAATTAAAATCGTGAATAGCCCGCGCGACACCGAAACTCCGATCGAAGGAAGTTTAATGGACATCACCTTTCACGGTCTTGGACTTTGCGTCTCCGCGAACATCGCGCCTCCTAAGGAAGTCGTCGTCGAGGTCCAAGGCGACAGCGAAGTCTGGATCGTGCAAGGCACGATCGTATGGTGCCACCCGCTTCCGCTGAGCGGACGCGTCATCAAGCCGAACGCGCAGATGCTGTGGCGCGCCGGAATCAAAGTCAAGAGCGACGACGAGAATTGCAAGAAGATCATGGAAGCCATGGTCAAAGCGCTCACTTAAAAAGGTGCCGACCTACTTTTCGTGGTGTGGTGCGCCGTAAAAGGGTGGCTACTTTTTACAGCGCGCCACACCACGAAAAGTAGGTCGGCACCTTTTTAAGTGAGCGCTTTGACCATGGCTTCCATGATC
>JACPKS010000002.1 GCA_016186905.1 Deltaproteobacteria bacterium | reverse complement strand
TGCGGCGAACGCATCATCACTCCTTCGATGACCGCCTGACCGCCGATGCTGGTGTATTTCTTCTCGGTCATTTGATGGTTTCCGATGCCCTCCGCCCGTCAGGCGTTCATCGCACCGATGAAGTCCTTGTTCGTCTTCGTCTTGGCGACCTTATCGAGAATGAACTCCATCGCGTCGACCGTGTTCATCGGGTGCAGCACCTTGCGCAAAATCCAGACGCGATTAAGCGTATCCTTGTCGATGAGCAGGTCTTCTTTTCGCGTGGCCGACTTGTTGATGTCGAGGCACGGAAAGATGCGCTTTTCCATGAGCTTGCGGTCGAGGTTGATTTCGGAGTTGCCCGTTCCCTTGAATTCCTCGAAAATGACTTCGTCCATCCTCGACCCCGTATCGATCAGCGCGGTGGCGATGATCGTGAGGCTTCCGCCTTCCTCGAGGTTGCGGGCAGCGCCGAAAAAACGTTTCGGCTTGTGAAGCGCGTTCGAATCGACACCGCCGGAGAGGATCTTTCCGCTGGGCGGAACGACCGTGTTGTAGGCGCGCGCAAGCCTCGTGATCGAGTCGAGCAGCACGACGACGTCTTTTTTGTGCTCGGCCAGGCGCTTGGCTTTCTCAAGCACCATCTCGGCCACCTGAACGTGGCGGCTCGCCTGCTCGTCGAACGTCGAGCTCACCACTTCGCCCTTCACCGTGCGCTGCATGTCGGTCACTTCTTCCGGACGCTCGTCGATGAGCAGCACGATCAGCGCCACCTCGGGATGATTCGCCGTAATCGCGTGGGCGATGTCTTGCAGAAGCACCGTCTTGCCGGCGCGCGGGGGGGCTACGATCAGGCAGCGCTGGCCTTTGCCGATGGGCACCAGCATGTCGATGATGCGGGTGGAGTGATTCGTCGGATCGAACTCGAGGCTCAGCTTCTTATTGGGATAAAGAGGGGTCAAGTTGTCGAAGAGAATCTTGTCCTTCGACTCGATCGGATCCTGGTAATTGAGCGACTCGACCTTAAGAAGCGCGAAGTAGCGCTCGGAGTCTTTGGGAGGGCGGATCTGGCCCGAAATCGTGTCGCCGGTGCGAAGGTTAAAGCGGCGGATCTGCGAGGGCGAGACGTAGATGTCGTCTGGCCCGGGAAGGTAGTTGTAATCGGGAGAGCGCAGGAACCCGAACCCGTCGGGCAAGCACTCCAAAACGCCCTCGCCGTAAATCGCCAGGTTTTGCTCGGCGTTTTTCTGGAGGATCGAGAAGATCAGCTCCTGCTTGCGCAGGCCGGCGGCATTCTCGATGCCAAGCTGGCGCGCGAGCTCCGTCAGGTCGGCGATTTTCTTTTCCTTCAATTCTTTAAGGTGCATGAACACTCCTTAGTTGGTGGGTTTAGCATTCAGAGAAAGTCTGTATTTGATTTAAAGCACAGTGGACATTATTCGTAGGTTATAGATTATACTTACGAGGAACTCGTGACCATATCAAGAGGAATCATCGCCGGCACGCTCTTGCTCGTCATCTCAGCGGCTGTCGTGGCAGTCACCTATAAGCTCGTTCATTTCTGGATGCGCCCTGCCTCAAGCCTCCCTTCCCGCGCGGTTTTTTACGAAGTCCGCAAAAACGAGTCCCCGCAAGCCATCGCCCGCGATCTTGAGCGCTCGGGCATCGTCTCAAATGCGTCCCTTTTCTATTGGTATGGCCGTTTCACCGGAAAAAACCAGAAGATCCGGGCCGGCGACTACCGCTTTACGACGGCCATGCGTCCCGACGAGGTGCTGACCGTACTGATGTCAGGAATCTCGTACGGAATCCCGTTTACCGTTCCCGAAGGGTATAATCTCGATCAGATCGTCTCGATAATCGAAAGCATTCGTCCTGGCAGCGGGACAAGGTTCGAGCGGCTCTGCCGCGATCCCGCCTTTATCAGCTCCGTGGGCATTTCGGCTCCGAACAAGAACCTCGAAGGCTATCTTTTCCCCGAGACCTACCTCATCGGACGCAGGATGCCGGAGGAAGAGATCATCCGTCAGATGGTACGCCGCACGCTTTCGCTCTTTACCCCTGAGCTCATGGAACGAGCCCGTCAGTTGGGATTTAACGCGCACCAGATCGTAACGCTTGCGAGCATCATCGAGAAAGAAACGGGCGCGCCCGAAGAGCGCGCGATGATCTCGTCGGTGTTCCATAACCGTCTTCGCAGAAAGATGAAGCTGCAAAGCGACCCAACCGCGATCTATGGCAAAAAAGATTTCGACGGAAACCTAAGAAAGGCCGATCTGCGCGCGGCATCGCCATACAACACGTACGTCATTCCAGGCCTGCCCATCGGCCCCATCGCGAACCCCGGCAAAGACGCGATCCTCGCGGCTCTTTATCCCAATCCCACGCCGTACCTCTACTTCGTCTCGCACAACGACGGCACGCACGAGTTCACTTCGACGTATGAAGAACACATGAAGGCCGTCTCGAAGTTTCAGCTCGATCGCCGCGCGCGCGAGGGAAAATCATGGCGGGATTTGCGCAAGGCAGCAGGCAGCGGGAATCAGTGACCGCAGATCCGCTTCAGCAGAAAAGCCTTTTTAGCGCTTTCCGCAACCCTTTGCTTTCGTTAGGTTAATCAGCCCTCGGTACCAGCAAACAAAGAGGCCCTGCTGAAGAAAAATAGGCTCAAGCCACTTGAAAAGACCGGCATATAAATATACCTTAATTTAAGGTAATATAACCTTAGAAAGAGGTTTGTATGCTTCTGCCGACGCTATTTGGAAATGAAACAGCGGAATTTGTTCTTCTCTACATGGTGAACTATGGTGCGGGTTACGCCAAAAGAATAGCGAATGTGATGGGTAAGCCGGTAAGCCAAATTCAAAGACAGCTGATCAAACTTGAGCGAGAGGGGGTTCTCGTAAGTCGATCTTTCGGCAAAACCCGAGTGTTTCAATGGAACCCTAGATTTATGATGTTAAAAGAATTGAAAGCATTACTCGATAAAGAACTTAGGTGTCTTCCTCGGTCTTTAATCGATAAATATTTCAGAGAAAGAATGAGACCTGGACCTTGAAACATCCCGTAAAGCTCGAACAGATTAAGAAATTCTGTAAAAAAGAAAATGCACCTGAAAAATACAATGACTTCTTAGCGGCGTTTAATAGGCAGCGACTTGACCCTCGCATATGATCCCGCCCACAAGATCATAAGGCAGCGTCTCGGTGATGCGCACGCGCACAAGGTCGCCAGGCGCCGCCGTGCCGTCGTTGATGAGCACCTGGCCGTCGATCTCGGGGGCCTGGCCGAAGTGCCGGCCCTTTAAGAGAAGCTCCGTTTCCTCGGAAACGCCTTCGACGAGAACCGTGAATTCTTTCCCGACCTGGGATTTGTTGCGGAGGATGGAATATTCCTCATGGAGTTTGCGGATGCGCCGTTGGCGGGCCACGCGCGTTTTCATCGGAAGCTGGACCGGAAGTTCGGCGGCCTTGGTGTCTTCCTCGCGCGAATACGCGAACGCGCCCAGGTGATCGAACTTGAGCGAGCGCAGATCGTCGAGGAACGCCTCGAACTCCTCCTCGGTTTCCGATGGAAAACCCGCGATCGTCGACGTCCGCAGATGGATGTCGGGCATCTTCTCGCGAAGCTTGCCGATGAAATCGAAAATTTCCTTTCGCGTGAACTTGCGGTTCATGAGCTTTAAAATGCGGTCGCTCGTGTGCTGGATCGGCATGTCGAGGTACTTCACGATCTTGGGCTCGCGCGCCATGATGTCGATCAATTCATCCGAGAACTGGTCGGGGTACGCGTAAAAGAGACGAATCCACTCGATGCCGTCGATCTTCGCGAGCGCGGGCAAAAGCTTCTCAAGCGTCATCCGCCGGTAACGAAACTCCATCCCGTACTCGGTCAGATCCTGCGCGATGAGATTGAGTTCCTTCACGCCCTGGCTGGCGAGCCGGCGCGCTTCCTCGACGAGCGACTCCACCGCGCGCGAACGCGTGTTGCCGCGCAGTTTGGGAATAATGCAAAAGCTGCAGCGGCGGTTGCAGCCCTCTGAAATTTTAAGGTACGCCGAGAAAAACTGCCCGGTCTGAAGCCTCGGATGCGCTTCGGTGTGGATGAACGCGGGCTTGTTCACGTAGGCCCGCCGCGGAAGCTCCCCTTTTCTCGCCCAGTCGACGAGCTCGGCGATGCGCTGGTACTCGCCGGTGCCGATGAAGAGATCGACCTCGGGCATTTCCTTCCGCAGCTGATCCTTGTAGCGCTGGGCAAGGCAGCCCGCCACGACGAGCGCGTCGCAGCGGCCCGAGTCTTTGTACTCGGCCATTTCGAGGATCGCGTCGACGCTTTCTTTCTTGGACGATTCGATGAAGCCGCAGGTGTTCACGACGATGACGTCGGCGTCGGCGGGCTCGTTCACCACCACGTACCGACCCGACTTCAAAAGGCCCAGCATCACCTGCGAATCGACGAGGTTCTTCGGGCACCCGAGGCTTACGAAGTGGACGTTCCGGCTGGCTTGTGACGTCGGGGGCACTGCCTGCATAACTTCCTTTACGGCTGCGTCTCTTAGGCCCGCATGTTCACGAACTGAAGCGGAAGATCGATGTCGGAACGCTTAAGCGTCGCGATGACCGCCTGGAGATCGTCGATTTTCTTGGCGGTCACCCTGACCTGGTCGTCCATGAGCTGGGCCTGAACCTTGAGCTTGGTGTCTTTGATGATTTGGATGATCTTGCGCGCGCGGTCCTTATCGACACCCTGCTTGAGCTTGATCTTCTGCCTGAGGGTGCCCAGCGTCGCGTCCTCGAGCTTCTGGTAGTCGAGCGCCAAGAGCGAAATGCCGCGTTTGGTGACCTTGCTCTCGAGGATTTCTTTGAGCTGCTTGAGCTTGAAGTCGTCGTCGGCCACGAGGACGATCTCCTCGCTGGCGTATTCGATCGTGGATTTGCAACCCTTGAAATCGAAACGGTTGGAAAGTTCCTTCTTCGCGATATTGACCGCGTTGTCGACTTCCTGTTTATCGGTCTTTGAAACGATGTCAAAAGTGGGCATCTTCAATCCTAACGAATCTCCTCGGTTCCCGGCGGCGCCTTGAATTCGAAGCGGGAGTCGTCGAGCCGAGTCCCAAGCTTCACATTCTGCAGCGCCAGCTCCGTTTCGTTCCCCGTCGAATGCGTAAGCACGATCTTATAAACTAATTTTGTCGACCTTTCAAGAAAGAGCTCTATCTTGCTGATATCGCCGGCGGATTTGATGGGCTTGAGCTCATAGTGCTGCTCGCCGAGCCGTTGCGCGTGAAACGCCTTCTTCAAATCGGCGCTGCCTGCGAGAAGATCGATGGCCACCTGCGATTGCACGTCGGTCGACTTCCGGATCATAAGTTGGCCCTTCTCGCCCGAACGAAACGGGGGCGTGTAGTACCAAACGCGCTTCGCGTTCGCGACGAGAAGTGATTTTTCCGGAGCGAAAGTCTCCCACCGGAATTTATTCGGACGTTTCACTTCGATCGTGCCAGACGACTCCTTCACTTCGCCGAGAATGTTTTTGCGCTTCTGCGTGAACCGCGCAACGAGCGTTTTCGAATCGCCGTAGCTTTTCCTGAGCTCGTCGAGAAGCCCCGAACGGTCCGCGGACGCGGAGGAAGTTCCGGCAAGAACGCGACACGCGATCGAAACACCGAGCGCGAGCGCGACGAAGATTTTCCCCTTCGCGAGAAATTTCAGATTTCTGCTTGACGTTCGCATTTTCGTTCCTCACTTCACCCGAAAAAAAATTCCACCGCGGTGTGAAATAAATTTTGGAATTTCCACCGCATTGAGTAACATATTTAACATGTACTTCCAAAACGGAAGAACGTCGTGACGACAGCGGTCTGAAAACAGTGGTCGTAAAAGATGTGCGGTAAACATCGGGTCGCCGGAAACGGATTTTCGGCGCGACTCGAATAAAAAAGGAGGCCAGAGATGGCTAAGAAAAAAACGAAGAAAAAAGCTGCCAAGAAAACTGCCAAGAAAAAGAAGAAGTAACTTCTCGCGCCGTTAGGCGCGGCAGAAAGCAGTGCCGTTAGGCGCGGCGGAAAAGCGCCGCAAGGCACTGTCAGGGCCGGCCGCCCGGCACGGCCCTCTAGCAGTTGAACGCTTTAAGTGTTCCAAAAGGAGCGAGGCCAAGGGCCCGCTCCTTTTTCTTTTTTGGCAGGCATGAAATCACGAAAGCGCGAGCATCCTCTCGATCGGTACCAGCGCTTTGATCCGCAACGGTTCGCCCAGAACGATTTCCGGCGTCTCATCCCTCAAACAATCGCGGAGTTTTTCGAGCGTATTCCTCTTCATGTGCGGACACTCGTTGCATCCGCACGCGGCGGTTTCGGCGCCGTCGTCGGGCGGCCCGGCAAAGAATTCCTTGCCGGGCGAGGCTTTTTTCATCTGATGGATGATGCCCGCCTCGGTGACGACGATGAACTGCCTTGCGGGATTTTGCTGCGTGAACTTCAAGAGGCTAGAGGTCGAGCCGATGTGGTCGGCGAGCTTCAGGATCGGTTCCTCGCATTCCGGATGCGCGATCACGAGCGCGTCGGGATAGCGGGTCTTGAGCTGCACGATCTTCTTCTCGGAAAACGTCTCGTGCACGATGCAGGAGCCTTGCCAGAGCGCCATCGGACGCCCGGTCTTCTTCACAAGATATGCGCCGAGGTTCTTGTCGGGCGCGAAGATGATCGTCTTGTCCGGTGAGATCGAGCGGACGATTTTTTCGGCGTTGCTGCTCGTGCAGATATAGTCGCTGAGCGCTTTGATCTCGGCCGAGCAGTTGATGTAGGAGATCACGACCGCGCCCGGATACTTCGCCTTAAAAAGCGCGAACGGCGCCGGAGGGCACGAATCGGCAAGCGAGCAGCCGGCTTTGAGATCCGGCAGAAGCACCTTCTTCGCGGGATTCAAGATTTTCGCCGTCTCGGCCATGAAGTGCACGCCCGCGAACACGATGATCCGCGCGCCGGTGGCCGCCGCTTTCTTGGAGAGCTCGAGGCTGTCGCCCACGAAATCGGCGACATCTTGAATGTCGGGCTCCTGGTAATAGTGCGCTAGAATGACCGCGTTTTTTTCTCTCTTAAGCGACGCGATTTCGTCGAAGATGTCCTTCATGGCCTGTATTTTACCACATCAGAGGTAGGGATTGCGGTCGGGGTCGAACCCGCTCTGATATGCGGCCCCGAGCATCCCCCATTGCCCCCAATAGAGATAAAGCAGCGCCTGCCAGCACGGCTCAAGCTTCGAGATTTCAAGAAGAATCGCGCGCGAAAACCGCGGCACCGTCACGGTAACCTTCGTTTTTTCGAGCTTTTGCACGAGTTCCGCCATCCGCGCAAGGTACAGGTAGCGCCCAAGATCGTCTGCCGGTGGGCTCATCGAAGGAAGCAGCACGACCTCGTCCGCCTTGCGCAAGCTCACGATCGGGCCGTGAAGAATTTCCTCCAAGCCGAACGCCCCCGAGGGAATCCGCGCCATCTCGCGCGCCTTCAGCGCCAGCTCGCGGGCGACGGGATGAAAGGGGCCGCCCCCCACGAAATACAGACTCCCGCCCTCGCGATGGGTTTTGGGCACCCAATGGCCCGCGCGGACGGCGTCGTCGCGATACGCCTTCAAAGCGGCGCCGAATCGGTGGCGTTCCTCGCGCAGCCGCGCGGCCTTCGTCGCCGGCATGAAGTGGCAAAGAAGCTCCGAGATCGCGCACATCGCGCCGAAAAGACTGCGAGTGTGCGCTTTGGATTTTTCGGCTTTCGCCCCGGCGATGAACCCCCCTTTTTTCGTACGCGGAGCGCCTTCAGCGGCAATCAAAACGTGTGGATGCGACTTCATTTTCGAAAGAACGATCTCGGTGAGTCCCCGGTTCCCGCGATGCGAGATCACGACGACGAGACAGTCGGGGTCGGGACGTTGATCCGCCGCGAGCAGATCCCACGTCGCCTGCGACTGGCTCACCATGCCCGTATTGTGCGTGGCCAGCCACTGCGCCCAGTGCGCGACGTGGTTCGAGCTGCCCGTGCCGACGAACATGATGCTTCGGAATTTCTTCTTCTTGAGAATGGGAAGCGCCGGCCTGAGAGCTGCCGGCCAGTTTTTCGCGAACAGGTCCGGCAGCTCGAGGAGGGCCTTTTCGGTTTCGGAGCTCATTGAGTCGGAACCTACTTGAAGCCACTATATGCGTCAATTCAAGTAATTAGGCGCATTATTGACTCGATGTGTCAAATTTGATATACAGCTATGAAAATGAAAAAAATTCCGTTTCATCTTGCACTGATCTTTTTATCTTTTCTAGCGGTCGGCGCGCGGGCACACGAAACAACCACGTCGGTAATTCCGAATCTACGTCAGGTTTCCGCCGATCTGTGGAGGGGCGGTTTGCCTGGCGCCGCCGGCATCAAAGAACTCGCGGAACTCAAGATCCAGACGGTTCTCAATGTCCAGTCCACGAACTCCGAGATCCGAGCCGAACGGATCGCAGCGCGAAAATACGGAATACGCTTCATCTCAATTCAACTTGCGCCACTTTTTTTCAAGCCTTCCCACAAGCGTATGGAACAGGTTCTTTCAGTATTACTGAGCGCATCCGGCTCCACGCTCTTCGTGCATTGCCGCCATGGCGAGGATCGCACCGGTTTTGCCGTCGGGCTCTACCGCGTTTTCGTGCAGGGTTGGACTCCGGACGCGGCGTACGCCGAGATGCTCGAACGCGGTTTTCATCCCGACCTGGAACGCGGACTCAAGTGCGCGTTCGACCAAAAGACCGGCCGCCCCGTGGATGCGATCTGCGAGCTGATCCCGGAATACGAACCAGACTAAAATTCCCGGCGGCCTTCCGTCTTAAGTATTCGGATTTTGCGATTCGTGGTTTAACTGTAAAAAAATCCGGTTGCCCGAAGGGCAACCGGATTTTTTTACACGAACGTCTTCTGTCTGACACAACGGGATCCGCGGAACATTGACATCAATACTCCAAAATCAGATAAATGACCTGCTGCTATGAGAGTGTTCTACATCGGCATCTTCGGCCTCTTAGGCGTGTTTTCCCGCTACTTCATGGGCCTTGCCGTGGGAAGGGCGCTGGCCCCTCCGTTTCCATACGCCACCTTCGCCATCAACATCGCCGGAGCGTTCCTGATCGGCGTCGTCTACGTGCTCGGCATCGAACGCAACGGCATTCCGTTGGACGTGCGGATCGGCATCATGGTCGGCTTTCTGGGGGGCTTCACGACTTTTTCGTCGTATTGCCTGGAATTCGCGAGGCTGATCGAGGAGGGGGAATATTGGTACGCCGCGCTTTACTTCGGCTTCAGTAACGTAGCGGGCGTTCTCGCGACCTTCGCCGGCCTGGTCGTCGCGCGGTTTTTATTCAGGGCAACGACGTGAGCCTCAGGGATCTTCAAGGGCAATGCACGCTCCTCAGGATTTTCGTCAGCGAAGGCGACCGGCACCCGAAAAAACCGCTCTATGCCGCGATTCTCGAAACAGCCCGCCGGATGGGCCTCGCGGGCTGCACCGTGCATCGGGGCATCTCGGGATTCGGCGCGAGCGGGAAACTCCACTCCGATTTTCCACCCGATTACGCCGTCGATCTGCCGATCATCGTTGAGGTGGTCGACACCGCCGAAAGAACGACCGCGCTTCTGTCCGAGATTGAGCCGCTTCTCAGCGGAACCCTCGTCACCGAGGAAAGACTGCACATCCATCATTACCGGCATCGGCTGTCGCCAGGGGGAAAAACCAAATGAGAGCGCGCGAGCTTAGGGGCGACCACATTCTTCTGAGAATTTTCATCGGCGAGTCGGATAAGCATGGGCGCAAGCCGCTCTACTCGGAGGTTTTAGAGCGCGCCCGCAAGCTCGGCATGGCCGGCTGTACCGTTTTAAGGGGCATCGCCGGATTCGGCGCAAGCAGCATCATCCACCAAGATCACCTGCTTCGTCTTTCGAGTGACTTGCCGATCGTCATCGAGATCGTGGATACCGCGGAGCACGTCCGGATGTTTCACAAAGAAGTCGACGCGATCCTCGAAAAAGGTCTGGTGACAGAAGAAAAAGCCGTCGTTCGCCATTACCGTCACGGCCGGTCTTAACGCTTACGTTTTTGATTTATTCTATATTTATACCCGATAGGGTATAAATATTTAGTTATAATATAAACTATACCCTTTCGGGTATAGAAATAAATGTAATATTATTTTTTATACCTTATCGGGTATAATATCTTCATGGAAGAACTGGCGACATTTGTTAAAAGAAAGCGGAAACAAGCCAAACTAACACAAGCAGATCTCGCCCAGAGGGCAGGTGTTGGTTTGCGCTTTATCAGAGAGCTCGAGGGCAAAAAGAAAACACTTCGCTTAGACAAGGTCGAACAGGTCCTTCTCCTGTTCGGACATACCGTGGGACCTGTCCAGGCAAAGCGGGAGATGAAAGAATGACGGCCTCCCACGAACACAAACGCGGCCGGGTGCTTGTGGACGATCGGTTTGCAGGCATCATCGAAGAGCGCGAAGGCTTATGTATTTTCACCTACGACAAGGCTTATTTGGAAAAAGAAGGCGTGAAGCCCATTAGTCTCACCCTTCCTCTTCGCAGCGAACCCTATGAGGAAAAAACGATGATTCCGTTTTTTGACGGGCTTATCCCGGAAGGGTGGCTTCTCAACATCATCACTGACAATTGGAAAATCGATCCGAGAGATCGCATGAGCCTTCTGCTGCTCGCATGCAAAGACTGCATCGGAAATGTCAGCGTAGTGGCCGAGAATGGGAGCGGGACATGAGCTCCAAGAATTGCTTCGGCTGCTACCGGCAGCTAGAGGATGGAACCGAACCGGAGGGCTACCACAAGAGCTGCAGCCGAAGGTTATTCGGAACCGATGTTCCGCCGCTTGTGGACTTTGGCTCAGAACATCTAGAAAAGCTCGCAAAAGACGCGCTAAACCGGCACCTGGGCATTACCGGAGTTCAACCCAAGGTTTCAGTAGAACTGGAAAGACAGAAAAAAGATCCGGCGCATCGGCTGATGATTGTCGGACTATGGGGCGGCTTCATTCTCAAGCCGCCAAGCGCGCGCTTCCCAGACATGCCGGTCGTCGAAGATGCAACCATGCACATGGCTGAAGCCGCGGGGATTACGACGGCACTGCACGGTCTGATCAAACTCAAATCCGGAGAGCTCGCTTATGTCACTCGCCGTTTCGACAGGGAAAAACACGGAAAAACATTAAAGAAGGTCGCCGTCGAGGATTTCTGTCAGTTGAGCGGACTTTTGACGGACCGAAAATATAAGACTTCGATGGAGAAGGCCGGAAAGATCATCCTGAATCATGCGTCTAATCCGGGGCTGGACGCAGTGACGTTCTTTGATCTCGCGCTATTTTCGTTTCTCACCGGAAACGCTGACATGCATCTAAAGAACTTTTCTTTAATGACTAAAGAAACCGGGGAGATCGGCCTTGCGCCGGCCTACGATCTGATTTCCACTCGACTCATGCCGATCGAGGACGCCGAGGAAACAGCGCTGACCATCAACGGAAAAAAGGCTCGTCTGTCGAGAGAAGACTTTGAAGCCATGGGAGAGACGCTCAAAATTCAAAAAAAGGCCGTTGAAAATAGTTTTGAAAGGCTTGACCGGGCCATTCCCAAAATCAAATCAGTGGTCAGTGCGAGCTTTCTTTCCACGGATTTAAAAAACAGATACGAAGAACTCATCCGTTCGCGAGCCGAGATCCTTCGAATAATTTGACAAATGGTCGAGCCGACTGGATTTGAACCAGCGACCACTACCACCCCAAGGTAGTGCGCTACCAGGCTGCGCTACGGCTCGACCGATCGGACAAGTGGAGTGATTGAAAAGTTACGAACCGGCATTAAATCTGTCAAGCTGCTCGATTTTTTTCGAGGTATTGCGAAGTGTATCGGAAAAAATCAATAAGCGTGGGCAAACGCAGGAGCGAACTCCTCGGCTGAGGATACGGCTCTCTCGCGGCCGAGCTCCACGATCTCGTAGTTCTCCTGATCGCTCAAAACCTTGCGCAGGAAGGCCGCGTGCAGCTCGTGGCCCGACTTATGAACCTCGATCGACGCCTCGATCGGCATTCCGAGCAACGCCAGATCCCCGATCGCGTCGAGTACTTTGTGGCGGACGAACTCGTTCTTGAAGCGCAAACCTTCGGGATTGAGCACGCGCTCCTCGTCGAGAACGATCGCGTTGTCGAGCGACCCGCCGAGCGCCAGGCCCTTCTTGTGCAAAAATTCCACTTCGCGAAGAAACCCGAACGTGCGCGCCGACGCGAGCTCCCGCACGAAACTGGTGGCCGTGCTTTCATCCGTGCCCGCGCTCACGGAGTAGCGAAAGATCTGGTCGCCGATCAGGCGATGCCCGAAACTGATCGAACCTTTCACCGCGAATTTTCTCGACGGGAGCGCTTCGATCCTCTTGTCACCGTAACGAACCGAAACCGCGCGCCTTAAGCGAAGTACCTTGCGGGCCGCCGGAAGCTGCCGGATACCGGCTTCCAGGATCGCATCCACGAACTCTCGCGAGCTGCCGTCCATGATCGGAACCTCGCCAGCACTGAGCTCAACCGCGGCGTTGTCGATTCCAAGCCCGGCGCACGCGGCCATGAGATGCTCGACGGTGGCGACGGACGCGCCTTCCGTTCCGAGTGTGGTGCACATGTCGGTGCGCGTGACTTTCGTGATGTCAGCCTTGATGTGAGGAATCGATCGGAGATCCGAACGAACGAAGACAATTCCGTGATGGGCAGGTGCTGGGTGTAAAGTGCAACGAACCTTTGTTCCCGAATGCAACCCAACGCCGATCAGCGTCACTTTCTGCTTCAACGTCGACTGCTTCATCGATTTGGCGTGCATAAGCCCCCTTAGAACCCTTGCATCACAACATCGCAACCCGCATGCCAACTGGCTTCAAACTCGGCAGAAATTAGTCTTATTTAAGAATCAATGGGTTATAACATAATTTTAACGCGTAGCGTAGATTTTTTTCTTGAAACCGTGCCTTTCTAAACACAGGTCTAAAGGGCTTGTGTGCCTTTGAAGACACAGCAGACGTTGAAAATCGCTGTGGAAAAACCCAAGTTTTCCTGTGGATAAGTCGCGCGGCTGGGCGCGGAAATTTTTTAGCAGGATGCAAAAAAATAGGCGCAAGCCCGGAGGGTGCGAGGCCATGACGGCCGAGCACAAATCAAAAGAGCGAAAGCGCTTCGGAGGCCTTAAACGGCTTCCCGAAAAGATCATAACTCTTGCGAGTCGCAAGACGCCCGCGCGGAGTTCTCTGCAGGAACCCCTCTTGCAAAAGATACGGCTCGTAAACGTCTTCGATCGTATCGCGTTCCTCGCTGATCGCGGCTGAGATCGTATCGACGCCGACCGGTCCGCCGTCGAACTTCTCAAGGATCGTCTGCAGGATTCGCCGGTCCATCGAATCAAGTCCG
This sequence comes from Deltaproteobacteria bacterium, assembly GCA_016186905.1. Classification (GTDB taxonomy): domain Bacteria; phylum Bdellovibrionota; class UBA1018; order UBA1018; family UBA923; genus JACPKS01. Next base: position 18,913 of record JACPKS010000002.1, on the reverse strand, counting down.
TGCGCATCGACGTCGAGAAGTTTCAAGCCCTCGCGCGCGGCTTTCTCGGTGATCGCGCCGCTTGCGTGCACTTGCGCGTAGTCGCGCACGCGGCGGAGCAGGCGATTGGCGATTCGGGGCGTGCCGCGGCTGCGCCGGGCGATTTCCGCGCCCCCCTCCTCGTCAATCTCCACTTTAAGGATGCGCGCCGAGCGCGCGAGGATTTTCTGCAAGTCCCGCGGGCCGTAAAAATCAAGACGGAACGCGACTCCGAAGCGATCGCGGAGCGGCGTCGTGAGAAGCCCCGTGCGTGTCGTGGCGCCCACGAGCGTGAACCGCGGAAGATCGATCTTGAGCGTGCGCGCCGCGGGCCCCTGGCCGATGATGATGTCGAGCTTGAAGTCCTCCATCGCGCCATAGAGAACTTCTTCGATCACGCGCGGAAGACGATGGATCTCGTCGATGAAAAGCACGTCTTTTTCCTGAAGATTCGAAAGAATCGCGGCGATGTCGCCCTTTTTTTCGATCGCGGGGGCGGCGATCGAATGGAACTGCGCGCCCATCTGGCGAGCCACGATGTGGGCAAGCGTGGTCTTTCCGAGGCCGGGAGGCCCGGAGAAAAGACAGTGATCGAGCGCTTCGCCTCGCTGCCCTGCCGCCTGAATGAACATCTTGAGATTTTCGGTGACGGGTTTCTGGCCGACATAATCGCCGAAATCCACCGGGCGCAGCGTGGCTTCGGCCGCAGTCTCGTCTTGGGTGGGCGCATTGGCGCGAACTTCAGAGGTTCCAGTCATCGTTGGGCCATCCTTTGTAATGAGCGGCGAATCAATGTCTCAAGCGACGAACCTTCGGTGTCGATGCGGACGTCGCGCACGACCGGCCACGCCTCGGCATCGCGGTAACCCAGCGCCACGAGTGCTGCGACCGCTTCGGCCATGACGGCAAGTCCCGTCCCCGAAACCGCCCCCTGCGGCGAAACAGAAGCGCCCGAGGCGGATTTCAAAGCGGCGCGCGCGGCGCGGCCCGCGGCATTCGCGGCCTCGGCTCCGTTTTTTTCCATGAAAAGTTTCCGCGCCTTCTCGGAAAGCTCGACGATGAGCCTTTCGGATGTTTTCTTTCCGACGCCCGAAACCGCCTTCAGCACGTCCTTATCCTCGCGCACAATCGCGCCTAAGAGTTCTTCCGCTTCGAGCTGGCTTAAAATTCCGATCGCGGTGCGCGGCCCCACTCCGGAAACGCCCGTCAGCGCCAGGAAGACCTTCTTTTCCCACTCCGACTCGAAACCGAAAAGATCGAGAGCGTCTTCGCGGACGTGCGTGTGGATGAAAAGCTCGATCTTGCTTCCGGGCGGATATTTTCGCGAAACGCGCGAGGGAACGAGCACCTCGTAGCCGATGCTTCCCTGGGCGCCGCCGATTTCCACGAGGATGCTTCCCTCAGGCGAAGAGGCCGGCGCCCGGTATGTTCCAGAAAGATAGCCGATCACGTGATGCCTTTCTCGAGCTGTTTCAGCTTCGACGTATATCCGTAAGTCTGCAGGTGGCAGATCGCGATGGCAAGGGCATCCGAGGCGTCGGCGCTTTCAAAGCCGCGCGCGCCCAAAAGAATGGTCACCATGCGGGCGACCTGCTCTTTGCCGGCGTGCCCGAAGCCCGCGGTGGCGGATTTCACTTCGTTCGGGCTGTATTCAAAAAGCGGCAGGCCAGCCTCGGAGACCGCGAGAATCGCCACTCCCCTCGCCTGGCCGAGCTTGAGCGCCGAAATGACGTTCTTCGCGAAAAAAACTTTTTCGATGGCCACGTGGTCGGGGCGGAGTTCCTCGATGAGCGCCTTCACCCGCCGATAGATCTCAAGCAGCCGTTCGTTGGATTCGACCTTCGTATCAAAGCGAAGGGTACCGTGCGCGAGCGCCTGCAGGCGGCTCCCGGATTTCAAAACCAAGCCGTAACCCAGGTTGCGGGAACCCGGATCGATGCCGAGCGCTTTCAATGCGCTTTCCTCCTCACAGCCCCAGAATCGGGCAGGCTGCGGAATTAAGCAAGCAGAGGTTTGTCGTAGATCCGGTACGTCTTGTAATGGCGGGCCTTCAAGTATTTGAGGCCCGCGTTCATGGGCACGTTGTCTTCGAGCACCCACGAGCATTCGGCCACGCGGTAACCGAGCTTGGGCGCCTCGCGAAAGTACCGGAGGTACATCACCGGGGCGAGCCCCATGGCCTGGTATTTTTTCTTGAGCCCCAGCGCGAGAATGCGGCCGCGGTTCATGGTTTTTCTCACCTTCGTGTGCCAGAGAAGTTTCAGAAGACCGGTCGGAAAGAGCCTGCCGTCGCGGATCTTCTCGAAAACCTGGTTGATGTCGGGCAGGCAGAGCGCGAATCCGGCGGTATCGCCCTTCACCTCGACGATGTAGAGGAGCTCGGGAACGACGATGGCCTTCATCTCCTTGGCCATGTGACGGAACTCCTCGGGAGTCATGGGGACGAACCCCCAGTTTTTCTCCCACGCGTCGTTGTAGACCAAGAGGATTTTCTCGATTTCCTCGTCGTAGTGTTTCATGTCCACCGTGCGGAACCGGATGTCCTCCGATTTCTCGAGCAGCTCGGCGCGCTGCACGAGCTTGGGATCGAACTCGGCGGTATCGTCGATGATCCAGGCGTAGAGATCCTTGGCCTTGGCGCACCCCGCCTTCTCGACGAGCTCGGGATAATACGGCGGGTTCTGCGTCATCATGATGAACGGCTTCGTGTCGAAGGCGGAGATCTGGAGGCCGCATTCGTGGTTCGTGGATGGATTCACCGGCCCACGAAGCACCGTCATCGCTTGCCCGCGCCCCCATCCCTCGACGGCGGCGAAAAGCGCGCGAGCCGTTTCGGCGTCGTTCACGCACTCAAAGAAACCCCAGAACGCGGTCTCCTCGTCGTGGAACAGGTTATTGTGGCGATCGACGATTCCCGCGATGCGGCCCACGCGTTCACCCCCGCGGTAAGCCACCCAGCGTTCCAACGCGGCGTGCTTGAAAAACGGGTTTTTCCGCTCGTTGAGAAGATCCTTCACCGCGATCAGCAGCGGAGGCACCCAGTTCGGGTCTTTCCCGTGAAGATCCCACGGAAGCAGAAAAAAATCGTCATTCTCTTTTTTCGTCTCGACCCGCCTGACTTGCAGCGTATCCATCAAATCACCTCGAACGCTTTACCTAGTTTACGGAAAACCTCGAGCACGTAATCGAGGTCCTGATCCGTGTGAGTGGCCATATAGCTCGTGCGGATCAGCGCCTGGCCTTCGGGTGCCGCGGGCTTCACGACCGGCGTCGCGAACACGCCGCTCTCGTAAAGCGCCTTGGTGAACGCGAACGTCTTCATCTCGTCGCCGATCATGACGGGAATAATGGGAGTCTGGCTGTTCATCGTGTTGTATCCCATCGCCGTGAACTCGCGCTTCATCTTGCGCGCGTTCTTCCAGAGGTTTACGAATATCTCAGGCTCGTCTTGCGCGACGTTCAGGCACTCGAGCACCGTCGCGACCGCCGCAGGCGGCATCGCGGCGCTGAACATGAAGGTGCGCGCCTTGTGCTTGATGTAATGGATAGTGTCGGTATCTCCGGCGATGAACCCGCCGATCGAGGCGAAGCTCTTCGAGAACGTCCCCATGATGAGGTCAATCTCGTCGGTAAGCTTGAAATGCGCGCCGGTTCCGCGCCCCCTCTCGCCCAGCACGCCGAGGCTGTGGGCATCGTCGATGTAGAGCTTGCAGTTGTGCTTGCTCGCCATGCGAACGAGGCCCGGCAGATCGACGATGTCGCCCGACATCGAGAACACGCCGTCGGCGACGATGAGCGCGCCTTCGTACTGGCTTCTCTTCTCGTCGAGCACGCGGTCGAGCGAATCCACGTCGTTGTGCGCGTAGCGAATCGTGTCGCCAAGGGCCAAGCGAGTGCCCTCGATGATGGAGGCGTGATTTTCACGATCCGAGAAGATCGCGTCGTTACGGCCGATGAGGCAGGAAAGCGCGCCTTGGTTCGCGAGAAATCCCGTCGAAAAAACGAGGCAGGCCTCTTTTCCGAGAAACTTCGCCAGACGCTCTTCGAGCTCTTCGTGGCTGCTGAGGTTTCCGTTGAGAAAGCGCGATCCGGTGCAGCCCGTACCGTAGTGATCGATGGCTTTCTTGGCGGCTTCCTTCACGCGAGGATGATGCGTCAGGCCCAGATAGTTGTTGGAGCCGATCATGACGCGCCTGGCGCCATGCGTTATCACCGTGGCTCCCGTGGAGCTTTCGATGGGCCGGAAGAATGGGTAAACACCCGCGTTTAAGAGAAACTTTGCATCCTCGAACGTGCGGCACTTTTCAAAAAGATCCATACTCATAAATGGGGGCCCCTTTCGATGTGTGACGTGGAATAACATCGCGCACCCGCGTGTGTCAATAAATCAATTCGGAATTAACCGATTTTATTGATCAATTAATATTCTTAGTCTTTTCGATGATTTTTCGCTAAAGTTAGAATAGCGTTTGCCGATAAGCCTAATGTAAATAGTGTGTTTTGAGAAGTAGTTTACACAGGGTTTGAGTAGAGTCTTTTACGGCCATGGCGACCGGATCGGTCGCTTCGCGTTAACCCGATACCGCGTAAGGGGCTTCCTGCGTGCAAACGTGATGCATGCAAAGGAGGCTTTCATGCCCTCGACCTCGCAAAAAGTTGGTAAGTCCCTCCTCAGATACTTTCGGCCCATTCGAATCGGCCATCCTGAGCAAGAGACTTCCAAAAAGTTTCAGCTCCTCAAATTCAAGCGCGGGGGGGAGGAACCCTCCACCAAGCCGATTCCGCCCCTGGAGCGAATCCAAGCCGTGGCCGAAGCCGAAGCGGCGGCGGCCCAGGTCGCCGAAGCACTCGATGTTCGCGGCAAGGAACCCGCGAACTGGCTCGAGCTCGTTTTACGCATCCTCGCGTTCTGTAAAAAAACGTCCAGGAAGACGGGGCAGAAAATCGGAACGCGCGAATACCAGCGCGTCCTTGACGGGCAGATCCGCCGGAAGATCCGTGTCGTAGGCTCGATCATCAATACCGATACGGAAGAAGCCGACGAGATCCGGCAGGAACGCGAGGAAGCCTCGAAGAAAGCCAAAGAGAAGTTGAGAAAAAAGGCGTACGACAGCGGCTCCGCGGCTTAATCGAAGCGCTTTTTGAAGATGTACCCCGCGCCGTAGATCGTCGAGACGTGATAGTCGGCGCCCTTCAGTTCTTTCCGAAGCAAAAAGATATGCGTATCCACCGTGCGTGCGTTGACGGGTTCGTCCTTCCAAACAGCGCGCAAAATGATTTCACGATCAAGCACCCGGTCGCGGTTCTCGACGAAAAACTTCAGAAGTTTGAACTCAAGAACGCTGACGTCGACGACCTTTCCGGCGACCCGGGTTTCGAGGCTGTCGGTATGCATCTGAAGATTTCCGCACGTAATGACGGCGCTGGGTTTCGCGCGCCGGCCGAATCGGCGGATCTTCGAGAGCACCCGCGCGAGAAGTTCGTCGAAGAGATACGGGCGTTGAATGCAGTCGTCGACGCCGTTTTCATAAGCCTCGAGCCGGCTTGCAGAATCGTCCAACGAGGTCAGCAGAACGATCGGAATGTCGCGGGTAGCGCTGTCGTCGCGGAGAATCCGGCACGCCGATATCCCGTCGATTTTCGACACGGCCTCATCGAGCAGAATCGCGTCCGGACACTCCTTGCGCGCGACCGCGATCGCCTCTTCGCCGTCGAACGCCGTCAGCACCTCGATGCGCTTCAGCAAAACGTTCGCGATGAGCTCGCCCTTGTCGGGCCCGTTGTTGGCGATCAAAAACCGGTGCGAAAGTTCCATCTACGTCTCCGTCCTTACCGTGGGATAACTTCGATTTATGCGAATTCAGCATATCGCGCGCAAACAGTACGTCAAGCCGTTTTAGTCTGATGGCCGCGGTAGTACATGTAAAAGATGCCGCCGATGAGGCTCATGAGAATCTGAAAGCTGACGTAGGCGGTAAAAAGATCGGCGCCGGCCCTGGACCCGACGAGATGAAACAGGCCGAGAAACGCGGCGTGTCCAGTGCCCAGCCCCGCGGGCGCGATCGGAATGGCGGTCACGAGAAGGCCGAACGGAACGAGAAAGAAGAACTTCGCGAGCGGCACCGTCTCGAATCCCCCGAGCGCTTTCGCGAGGAGAATGAACGAGGATATGATGGCGAGATGGATCGCCACTGAAATGAAAAAGCCGCGGACCATCAAATGCCGGCAGCTCTCATAGGCCTTCACCGCGTTGAAGAACTTCACGAAAATCTCGCCGAACGGCAGGCGCGGCAGCAGCTTCTGGAGCTTGCGCGCGACCGGCGACTTCAAGAGAACGAATGCGTAAAAAACGGCGACGCCGACCCAGAGCAGGCTGATCAGTCCGCAAAGGTGCCTGAGCGACGGATTGGCAAGCATGCTCCTGAGATTGAAAACCATCGCGAAAAACGAGACGAACACGAGCGCGGAGAGCCCGAGCAACCGATCCAGCAGAAGCGTGGTGAACGCGCGCACGCGCCCGCGCCCTTCGGGCTGGCGACGGACGACGTAATACCCTTTGATGAGATCGCCGCTCACCGCTCCGGGAATGGCCGTGTTGAAGAAAATCCCGATCATGGTGAGTTGAACGGCCGCGCGAAAATGCAGCGGAAGGCCCTGCCCGTGCAACAGAAGCTGCCAGCGCAGCACTCCGGCCAGCGCGCAGACGATGAAGATCGCGAAAACGGCGGTGACGACGGGAGCGTTGGTCAGCACGCCCTGCACGCGCGAGAAGTCGAGCATCCCATTGGCGTAAAGGTAATAGAGAATCCCGAAAGTAACGGCGAACTTGCCGGCGTTCAGCGCCACGCGAAGCGGGTGACCCGCGGGCTTGGACGCGGCGGCTGCGCCGGCGTTACCGGGCTGACTCTTGCTCAAGGAAATTCCTGAAGATGACGTCGGCAACATGATCGGAATAAACCGACTTTGCCCGACTGGTGTTGAAAATGCAATCCTCCGGGATGGTGCCGCGCCTCGCTTCGATCGACGCCTGGCCCTCTTCGAGTTTTTTTTCGGGATGGAACTGGATTCCGAAGATGGGAAGCCGCTCGTGCCGGAACGCCTGGATCGCGCAACGTTCGCTCGTCGCCGTGGCGACGAATTTCCCGGGGAGCCTCGCGACTTCATCCATGTGGGATTGGAAGGTGTAAAACCGGGAAGGCAAGCCGCTCAAGAGAGATTCGACCGACGGACCTCCGACGCGGCAAACCTCGCACCATCCGAGCTCGGGCTTCGCCGCCGCTCGAACGCACGCCGCCCCCCCGAACGCGCGCGCGAGAATCTGATGGCCGAAGCAAACGCCCAAGACCGGCTTTCCCTCCTCCGCCATCGTGCGCGCCAGCTCCATTTCGCGCTCGACCCATTTGGAGCGGTCGGAACATGACGTTTTGCTCCCCGTGAGGAGGAGGTGCGTGTAGGCGGAAACATCGCCCGGAAAATCGCGCTGGGGCCCGCGCCGAACGTGGATCTCGGCCGGCGCGAGAAAGCGCCTGAAATCGGCGGCAAGCTTGAAGGGCCGGTCGATCGTGTTGTCGATGACGAGAACCTTCACGCGCGGCGCATTCATGCGGGACTCACGGAAGATCCTTCGGACGCATCCTCTCGATCAGGAACGCGTGCTTCATGAACACGCTGTAAGCGGCGTTGACCGAGATCATGAAGCCCGGAAGCCCGTCGAGAAATCCCAGTTTAAACAGATAGGTCTCGAGAAATTTCGCGAACGGCTTCACGAGAAGTTTGACCACACTCGGACGTTTTCCTTTTTCGCGCAGATCGGCCGCTCCCTGCTCGGCATAGCGGATGTTGGTGCGCACCTGGTCGGCGATATCGTAAAACGTGTAGTGCAGCAGAGGCTCGCGGAGCTTGCGCGTCTCGCCTTCGATTTTCAGCTCTTCGTGAACGTTGGGCTCGCTCCACGAAGAGCGGTCTTTTCTCGCGAGCCGCGTGACGTAGTTCGGGTACCAGCCGCCGTAGCGAATCCAGCGGCCCATGTAGAAGGTCTTGCGCGCGACCGCGTAGCCGCTTGCGGGTTTTTCGGATCGGATCTCGCGAAGAATCTCCTCGCGAAGCCGCTCGGTCACGACCTCATCGGCGTCGAGGTTCAACACCCAGGGGTTGCGCGCCTGCCGCATCGCGAAGTTTTTCTGCGCTCCGTAGCCGTGCCAGGGTTCAACCACCACGCGCGCGCCCATGGCTTTCGCGATCTCGACGGTGCGATCGGCGCTTCCCGAGTCGACGACGATGACCTCGTCGGCGAACTTGAGGCTTTCAAGGCAGCGCGGCAGATCTTTTTCCTCGTTTAAGGCGATCACGGTCGCGGAAAGCATTCGGGTATACATTGACATTTTTTCAGGGGAAACGCTATTTCTAGTGCACACTCTTCCGGAGGTCTACTCATGAAAATCTGCGTTCTTGGAACTGGATACGTCGGTCTCGTGGCCGGCACGTGCTTTGCCGAAAACGGCAGCGAAGTCGTCTGCGTCGATTTGAACAAAGAGAAGATCGACCGCCTCAATCGCGGCGACATCCCGATCTACGAGCCCGGCCTTCAGGAGCTCGTCGTGCGCAACACGAAAGAAGGCCGCCTCGCCTTCTCGACGGACGGCCCGGCGTCGATCCGCAAGTCCGAGATCGTATTCATCGCGGTCGGAACGCCTTCGTCGTTCGACGGCTCGGCCGATCTCGATCTTTTCATGAAGGCCGGCGAAACCATCGCCGGCAATCTCAACGGCTACAAGATCATCGTGAACAAATCGACCGTGCCCGTGGGTACCGCGGCGAAGCTCGATCAAGTCATCCGCGCGAAAACCAACCAGACGTTCGACGTCGTTTCCAATCCCGAATTTTTGAAGGAAGGAACCGCGATCGACGACTTTTTGAAGCCCGATCGCGTCGTGATCGGCACCGCGGAAGAAAGCGTCTACAAAACGATGGCGAAACTCTACGCGCCGTTCGTGCGCCAGGGAAATCCCATCGTGTGGATGAGCAACGTCTCGGCCGAAATGACGAAATACGCGGCCAACTGTTTTCTCGCGACGAAGATCTCGTTCATCAACGAGATCGCCGATCTCTGCGAGCTCGTCGGCGCCGACGTCGAAAGCGTGCGCAAGGGGATTACGACCGATTCGCGCATCGGGCGCCATTTTCTGTACGCGGGCGTTGGTTACGGCGGCTCGTGTTTTCCAAAAGACGTAAAGGCGCTGGTGAAGACCGCGAAGAACAACGGAATGGAGCTGCAGATCGTCGAGGCCGCCGAGCGCGTGAACGAAAAGCAGAAGACGTTCATCTTCTCGAAGATCGAAAAGCACTTCAATCGCGCGCTCAAAGGAAAAACCGTCGCGCTCTGGGGGTTGTCGTTCAAGCCCAACACCGATGACATGCGCGAGGCTCCAAGCCTCGTGATCATCGACAGGCTGCTGAAGGCCGGCGTCGAAATCCGCGCGTACGATCCCATCGCGATGGGCGAGGCGAAAAAGCACCTGCCCGTCGGCTCCTCAGTGCGTTTCGTCGATAACCCCTACACCGCTCTTGAAGGCGCCGATGCCCTGGCGCTCGTCACCGAATGGAACGAATTCCGCAATCCCGACTTCGACCGCGTGAAGTCGCTGCTCAAATCGCCGGTGATTTTCGACGGCCGCAACATCTACGACCCGCAGCAGCTGCGGGACTTGGGATTCAGCTACTACGGCGTCGGCAGGCCGTAATGAACGTTTGGGTTAGTTCTTCCGATCAATGAACTTCGCGATACCTTTTGTGACTTTTGTGGCGCCGTTTTCGAGCAATTCGCGCTTTTCAAGGTCTCCGGTGAAGATCATGCGGCCGAACGGGTCATTTGGGCGGAAGCGCGAGACCTTGAACCAATATGTGGTGTTCTCGTCAGCAACCTCGAATTCGTATATCCCGCCTCTCGGAACGTATTTTACGTTTCGAATGGTGCCGTCGGCGGTGGAAAACGACTTGGCTGCTTCGTTTTCGGAAAGCTTCCAGTCGGTGATGGCGACATAGAGGCTTCCATCTTCTTCCCTGCGAAAGGATACGGTCGTCAGATCCTGATCCTGAAACCATACTACGGCGTCGCTGATTTCGCGCACCTTCACGGTACCGCTCCGTTCGATGTCCAAAAGCTGCTCATCGATCTTTGAGATCTCCTCTTGAACGGGTTTCAACACCTGCTCCGCTTCAGCCTTTTCCGCTTCGCGGGCCGGTTTTTCATTTTGCAGCGAGGCCAGCTCCTCGTCGATTTTCCTGATTTTATCCTGCGACGGTTCGGGCTTTTGCAGTTCCGCCTCCCTGTCTTTGTTGAGTTTGGCCGTGCGGGTCTGGATGAAGCTCAAGCGGCCGTTCGCGGCGCGCAGTTTCCTCTGAACCGGCTCGAAATCTTTTTCGAGCTTGAATTTGCGGTTACTGAGCGGAAAAGCGCGCTCGTCAAGCGCGTCCAGCTCGCGCGAGACGCGCTGAGCGGTAGCGACATGCGCGCTCGACATATCGTCGCGCCAGAGAAACATCTTATTGTTGCTCAAAAGCACGTCCTGCGCCTCATAGGTGCTGACTGTGGGAGCGGTCACCGGAACGATGTCGAATGAGGCCGGCTCCACGTCCTTGGTGATGCCCGGCATGTGGCACGCGCAAAGAACGGTCCCAAATGCGAGAATTGAGAGCAGAGTATATTTATGCTTCATAATTCCTCACTCAGAAAAACATCACGAGTTCAGCCGAATACACGTCGGCGGCGACCACGTTTCTTCCTTTAAACGGGTGGCTGTACGCCAAAAAAGCCTGAAACGGATAAACGAACTTCTTTTCCTTGAACCAGTCGATCGTCCCGAACCCCGCCATGACGGTCGCGCTGTGCAGCGACTGCAGCGGGTTCTGGGCCTCGAGCAGCTGATAGCGTTCAACCGGGTATTTTTCGCCCTTGAAGGACGCCTTGTTCATGAACTGGAAATTGTAGCCGGCGCCGAGCGAAAAGCCGCGCGTGAGCGATCCGTACGTGAGTGAGGCTCCGGCGGCCATTTGATCGCCCGAATCGCGGCCAACGAGCTCTTTATCCGCCGACAGCGAGTCGGTCGAGGAGGTCGGCAGCCTTCGGTCGATGCGATCCGGGAATTGCACGGTGTAATTTCCCATCGCTCCGAAGCGCAGCCATGACAATAGCTGGCGATCCCAGATGACCGAAGAACCGAAATCGTACTGTCCGTCGCCGGTCGGGATGTCTACGACTTTGTCGGCGTTGGGGGCGTGACCGGTGGGCAGGGTAAGCACCGGCTTGAGCGCAAACGTGTTTTTCCCGTCCCTGTAAACGCGGTATTTGCCGGCCACGCGGACATCCCCTATCGCCGTGAAGTCTTCGTCTTTGAGCGGTTGATAGTCGAGTTTGGTGAGCTTCATCGCGACGGCGTTGTTGAGCTTGTCGGCCGCTTCATTGGCCTTCATGGTGTTGGAAGCCGCCGCGCCATCGACGAATCTCTGGCCGTCGTCGGCCCTGGCGAAGCCGGCTCCGGAGCGGATGGAAACCTTATAGACGGGAACCGCCACTGCCATGGTAAGGCGCTCGTTCACGCCGTAAGCCAGTGTCGGCAGCATCACGTTCACCGTTGTGTTGACGTCGCCGGTGGTCGAACCCGCGATGCCATCTTCGGAGATCCCATTAGCCAGCAACGTTCCGCGAACGAGGTTTTTCTGCGTCTCATCAGGCTGGTTGTTGATGATTTCCTTGAACGTGATGGGACGGTTGAGTTTGGCGGCCAGTGGCTCGACCTTCCCGGCGTCGCTGAAACGGTCTTCCATCATGATGAAAACGTTTCTGAATCTCGGATTGCGCACTTTTTTCGGCAAAGTCGCGCTCTGCTCAACTTCAAATGGCGCGGTGATGTTGGCGGCTTGAAGCGACGTGCCAACCAAAAGCAGCATTGAAACCCGAAAAACAATTCTTAACATGGAAACCTCTTCGAACTACTTGCAGCGGAGCTTGGAGATCAACTCCTTGGCGTCCTCGAAATCCTCGGTTGTTTCCTGAACGCGGTCGGCGATCATCTCCGCCGGATTCTTGGCGAGCATCTCCTTGAGGATCGCGCAGGCCTTCGCTTGCTCTTCCTTGGCTCCTTTGCTCAACGCCTCGGCGTAGTAGATGACGTTCAAGGAATGGTTCGGCGCTTTCTCATGGGCCACGCTCAGGTTTTCGACGGATCTCGAGCGCGATCCTCCGGCAAACCCGGGAAGCTCGTAATACATTTTCCCAAGAACGCGGTTCGCGCCGAAATATTCGATTTCCTCGCCGGCGATGCCGTCGCGGGTGGTGCGCTCAAGGACCTTGTTCAAGTTGTCCATGAGTTCGCCTTTGCGTTGCAGCGATTCGACGATTCCGTTTTTCTTCGCCCAACGGGCCAGATTCACGGCGTAGTAGTAGTAGGCCTCGGGATAGTCGACGTTGATGGCCTTCGCTTCTTCGGCCTTCTTATAGCCGGATTCGTAGACCTTTTTCGCGGGATCCTTTTCGGAAGTGTGGTTGCCCTTCCAGTAGAGTATTTTGGAATGGGCGACGAGGATGTCGTATTTCAGGTCGGCATCCTGCGCTTCTTTATTTGCGGCATTAAGCTTTTCCTCGATTTGATCCAGTAAGGCCGGATCTTCTTTGCCGAAAGCCTGACGCTGGTTGAACAGCTCTTTGGATTGTTTCAAAAGATCTTCAGCCATCTTGTCATCGGCAAAACTGACTGCAGACATTGAAAACGCTAAAATGACGCTTAAAACAGCACCTTTAAACATAAATAGACCTCCCGATAATGCGGCGTATATACATGGCGCGTTATCGATCGTCAACAAGATCTATGTGCATCTGGTGCTGTTGATTTTCAGGTGAAGTAATGTCAGCGAAAACGCTTAAATCCCCCGAAAACCAATCCGGAAAATTCGCGGCAAAGCAGTGCCGGAATCGTTGACCCAAGCGGCGACCTTCACGGCGGTCATGCCTTCGTCGTTCTTGCAGTCAAACCGCAGCTTGTAATTGCAGTACGGAATCGTGGGGTCGCCAGTACAGAGTCCGATCGAATTCGACTTTTGCGTGCACGTCAGGTTCATGCGCTCTTCGATCGTTGCGATCACGCGGTCGAGCACGCGTTCGCCGGTGATCTTCTCGCGGGAGTCGAACGCCTCGCCAGACAACGCCACAAGACGAAGGGCGCTCAAGCGCGGATTTTTCTTGCCGCCGCGAACGACGGCCTGAAGCTTGAGTACGGGCGGAGTTTCGCTCTCTTGGCGCCGCATGTCGTGCGGCGCAGCCGGCACAAGTTTTCTGCAATTGTAAGCTTCGCGATAACGGCCGAAGGGCCGAAAGCCGGATTTTCCCTGGCGACAACCCATCTTGTATCCAACAACGATTTGGTCGAGGGCTTGCAGATAAAGCGTCCGGCCTGCGTAATCAGCAAGAGGCGGAACGTCTTTGTTGTTTGCCATCGCAAGGCACGAAAAAACCGTCATTAAAGACGCAGACAAAAAAATCAGAACATTTTTCACGAAACACCCCTTTTTATTGCGCCACACCACGAAAAGTAGGTCGGCACCTTTTAGCTGAGCTTCTTCAAACCGTTCCGGCACGTAGGACTCGTCGAAGTGGTAAGCTCGCGAAGTTTCGTTTTGTTGCCTTCGCTCTCGGAAAGACGCTCGTGCCAGACGTGATACTGGATCGCGAGCCCTTTGAGCGATTTGATTTTCAGGCCCAGATACTGCAGGCGCAGCTCAAGATCGGTATCCTCGCGCGCGTAGCCCTGGTAATCCTCGTCGAATCCGTTGATTTTGAACAGCGACTCGCGGTCGACCGAGAAGTTGCAGCCCTTGAGATCGTCGACCCGTTCCATCTTCAGAATTTTTCGAAGAAACGGATTATAGACCGGAATGCTGCGATGCCAGTAGCCGCTGTCTTTTTTAAGGCAGCTCGCGATCAAACCGAGATTCGGGCGATTCAAATCCCCGCGCAAAACCATCTCGGACGTCAGCCGCTCGCTGAACTCCGGCCCCAGTTCCACGCGCCGGCCGGCGAGGTAATAGCCTTTCTGACGATAGCGCAGGTGATTGCGGATGAAATCGGCATGCGGAATGCAATCGCCGTCGATGAAGATGAAGTAATCGGCCTTCGACTTGCGGATCGCTTCGTTCAGGATTTTCGTTTTACGATAACCGAGATCCTGCTGCCAGGAGTAGACCATCGAAAACGGAGCGCGCTCCATGTAGCGCTCGACGATGTCAGACGTCTCGGCGTGGCTTCCGTCGTCGGCGATGTGCAGCTCGAAATTCTTCTCGGTTTGGATCAGAAGACCCGCCAGCGCAAGCTCCAGATGCCTGGGCTGGTTGTAAGTCGTCATGATGATGCTGGCCAACGGCTTGGTCATTTTCTTCTCATCTCTTTTTCTTCATCAGCCGGTAATTCCGGTATTCAAAGAGGCGATGACCCGTGAGGCGCTCGATCCAGCCGGACAGCAGCTTCCACGTGTCTTTCCAGTGAAATACCCCAGGGGCTTTTGAAAAGTCAAAAGAAGGCGTGTTTTGAACCCGCTCCCGCATCACGGCGGGGTGCGTGCCACGGAAGGGCCGAAGCCCCACGATCCGCTTGTAAAGGTAGTTGTCGCCGGTAACCGGACGATCCGGCGACGCGCCGGGATGATAGAGCGTGTCCATGAATCCGGTTTTTGCCCGCATGATCTCCTGATGACGGACCCAGCCATAATGAAAAATCCGCGCCGAGGTCAGCACGGCCTCGACCTTGGAACCGTCACCGCGCCGAAAGCCCTGGGCGTCGCCGGCCGAGCGGATCCCGCGGCCGTTGCGAATCGCGCGCACCTCGCGGCGGTACGAGGAGCGCGAGGTTTGGATGACGTCATAGGTGCCGTAAAAATGCACGTACCGAAAGACCAGCGCTTCTGGTTCGTCCAACTCCTCGAACTGGCGGCGAAGGAGCGGCAGATCTTCCTCGTGCAAGACCTCATCGGCTTGAAGATACAGGCACCAGTCTCCCCGGCAACGCTCCAGCGCGAGGTTGGTCTGCTCGGAGAGAATCGCGCCGCCCTTTCTTTTTTCGGGGTCGTCGAGCGGCCATGCGCTCTCGAAGAGTTTTACCTTGGAGGCGCCGGCGGAAGGCAGCGCGCGGGCGAAATCCTCGAGCGCCTGGCGAGTGCCGTCGGTCGAGACGCCGACGTTGACGATGAACTCGTCGCAGATCGGAAGCGCGCTCAAGATCGATTCGCGAAAGGGAAAATCGAACTCCACGCCGTTTCGAAGAATCGTGAAGCCGCTGACCCGCATTTCTCAGCCGCTCTTGTGGTGCGAGGCCTTGCGCGCGAGCAGGGCCGTGATCTTGCCGTAAACGTCCTCGGGCCCGATCTTGCGCATGCATTGATGGCCGTGTTTGGGGCAGGTGGGAATCGCACACCAGTGTTTGCCGCTTTCGGTGCGGCACGCGAGCCCATGAATGAACGCGTGGGGATGTTTCCGCGCGTCGTACGGATGCCACTCGGAGGGAAGTTCCGGGCCGAAAAACGTGAACGTCGAAAGACCCGCCGCGGCCGCGAGGTGCTTCACCCCATAGTCGTTTCCGACGTAAAGATGGCACTTCGAAAGAACCGCGCCGACGTGGCGAAGCGAGATTCCCGTGATGAACGCCACGCGCTCTTTGAGTTTTTCGTCGCCGCAAACCAGCGCGCGGAACCGCTGAAGCCAATCTTCGTCCTCGGGCACCGTCACCAATACGAAGCAGGCGTCGTGCTCGCGCGCAAGCCGTTCGGCAAGCATCGCGAAGTACTCTGGCGGCCAGCGCTTGGTTTCGCGGCTGCCGCCGATCCCCAGAAAAATTCGCGGGCCGTGGCGCGTGATGAAACCGGTCTTCCCGGCGGCTTCAGCATCGTGAAAATAGTCGGTGGCCCATTTCTTCTCGATCGAATTCAGGTGAAATTCAGGAGCCGCCTCTTCGGGCTTGACGTGAATGCCGATCGCGCGAAGAACGTCGAGATCGCGGTCGATCGCGGATTTGACGTGACCGCGGCCGGGAACGTCGACGTCCGAGAACCAGTTATGGCCTTTGAGGTCGTGGTTGTTCGAGACCAGAAGCTGCGAGCGCAGGAGCTTCGCGAAAAAAGCCGTGCGCCGCGAGGCATGGAAGTTCAGCACCATTTCGTATCGGCGCTCGCGAAGGCGGCGGATCAGCCGCATCCAATACAGCATCCGCTCGAAGCCGCTTTCGGGCTCGGTCACGCAGATCACGCGATCCACGCACGGAAGACACTCGAGCAAGTGCCCTCCCGGCGCGCGCACGAGCACGTCGATCTTGTAGTACGGCTTGCGCGCGCGCAACACGCGAAGCGTTCCAGAAAGCAGAACGGTATCGCCGATCGCGCGCGTTTTGATGACGAGGATTCGCCGGGCCGGAGCCTTGAAGGCCATGCTTTTCAACCTATCAGATCCGGGCTACGGTTGAAACTCCATGCTTCTGACGAGCGGCTTCACGTTCATCCGCAACGCGGTCAAATTCGATTTTCCGATCAAAGAATGCATCGACTCGATGTTGCCCATCGTGGACGAGCTCGTGGTCAACGTAGGACTTTCCGACGACGGCACCGAGGCCCTGGTCGCCGGGATCGCCGCGCGATCTTCGAAGATCAGGGTCATCAACTCGGTCTGGGACGACTCGAAGACCTCGGAGGGATTGGTCTTGAGCGAACAGACCAATATCGCTCTCGACGCATGCCGGGGGAAATGGTGCCTCTACCTTCAAGCCGACGAAGCGCTGCACGAAAACGAACATCGCGTGATCGCCCGCGCGATCGAGACCGAAGACCGGAGCCTGATTCCGGTCGACGGTTTTCGACTGCGGTATTTTCATTTTTACGGCGGCTACTCGATGATCCAGCGTCCGTGGAACTGGTACCCCTCGGAAATCCGCGTCATCCGCCGCGACTCGGGCGCGCGAAGCTTCGGCGACGCGCAGACGTTTCGGCTGCGCGCTGGCGATCGGGTTCCGCGTTCGCGGTTGATCGACGCGCACGTTTACCATTACGGGCACGCGCGCGCGCCCGAAGTCATGCAAAAGAAGATCGCCTATTTTCACCGTTTTTGGCACGGCGACGCGCACTCGATGAATAGCGGCCGCGCGTACGCCGACGGCGCGAAGAACCTCGTCTGGTTCTGGGGCACGCATCCGATCAGTTATTTGGATCGGGTGCGAAAGGGCGCGGCCTGGAGCCGGCGGCCGTCCGAGTTCGACGCAAGAAAGCTCGAGCGCATCGTGATCCTCGCGGGCAAGCTCACGGGATCGCTTGCCGAGGAGGCGCGTTCGCTGCTCGAGGTGCACCTTTCGAAACGCTCCGAAACGGCGGCACCCCTTCGCATTTTCGTGTGCCGCGGTTTTTTCGATTGGATCCGCGTGCTCGGCGGGTGCGTAATCAAGCGCGGCCGCAGCGCGCTCATCGACCTGGGGGCGGAGACCCGCCCGCTGCCGTTATTCCTGGTTTGGCTCTCCGACGCGCTCTTCGGATTCACCCGCCGGGTCGCGCACGCGCCGGCCGGAAAGCTTTCGCGCTTCCGGGCTTTTTTTTACAACTTCGTGAGCTGGGGGGCGCACGAAAGGACTTCGGAAGGGTTTCGCGTGCCCGAAGCCCAGCACGCCAGGCAACTCGCGCGCTGGCTGGGGGCGGATTGCTAGACTGACGAAGTATAAAGCCAAAAGAAGCGAGTGCTATTTCCCGAAGGTGTAAATAAGGCTTCCAAAAAAATAAGTGGCGTCCATGTAGATTTCTTCGGGCCTCGTCGAGGCCGTGCCCTTTCGCGTGAACGCGATCGAGCGATTCTCGAGGTAAGCGCCCAAGCCAAGCGCCCACCTTGGCCCCATCCAGTAGAGCCCTTGCAACCCGGCGCTGAGGTTTCGGGCGCTGGCGCCTCCGCTCGAGAGCGCCTGAACGTCGCCGCCGCTCAATACCGTGAGCGGCATGAAGTAACTGAATTTAAGCCCGAGGCTGAAGGTGCCAGAAAATTGTTTCCGCAGATCGAAGCCCGCCATCGGGCCCGCCGTCAGCATCGAGATCTCCTTGACCGCGATAGTGCCGCCCGCGGCGGAAACGGCGACCGACGTGTCGGGGTAAATTTCGAAATACTGGCGGCCTTCCAGCCCGGCCTTGGGATAGAGCAGCCAGCCGTTTTGGGCGTCGTCGAGTTTCAGGCGGTAGCGCGCGGTGAGCTCGAACCCGACGCGGCTGTAGCTGGTGCCGAGAATCTTGAAGCTCGTGTTTTCAACGGCGGTGCCCAAACCCCATTGCGGTTTGGGAAAGTACTCCGCGCTCAAACGCATCGCGAGCGCGAGCGAATCGGTCGTGCCGTTGAAACCCGAGGCCGGGCTCACGACGCGATAATTGTACGGCGAAATCAGGGTCGAAACGGCGATGTAGCCCGCGCCTTCGGCGAATTTCGCGTTGCGGTTGAGGTCGAAATCGGCGGCCGACTTCGGACCGATCGCGCCCGCGGCGCCATGACTGTCGGTATTGGCGAGCGGACGCACCTCCCACCGGTACTGGCCCTCGGCCGCGACGGGCAACTCGGTCGAGGTTTCGTTCACGACGAAAGTTTTTTCCGCTGCTTCAGTCGCCGCTGCGGGTGTGCGCAGTTTCACCGAACGCACGCGCACCTCGTAACCTTCCGCCCCTTCCACCTTTCGCCACCTGAAAAGAAGTTTTCCGGTCGCAGGCGGAAGAAGCACGCCAACGGGTTCGATCAGCTCGGCGGCGCCAAGCGTCTTGCGTTCGATCTCGAAATCCTCGATGCGCGAAGCGGCGCTGTCCCAATGCTTGCTCTTCACGTCGGCCGGAAGCCGGTCGGCAGCCGC
>JACPKS010000008.1 GCA_016186905.1 Deltaproteobacteria bacterium | reverse complement strand
GCTCCCCGTTTCGTTGGAGTGGATGATGATGGCTGAAAACACGGCCAGATTGGTCACGACGTAAATCACCATGTAGAAAATCATGGCGGGTACGTTCTCGCCGCCACGGCCGATGAAACCCATGATGAGATACCCGGCTTGCGATACGGCGCTGAACGCCATGAGCCGTTTGATGTTTTTCTGCGTGACCGCCGCCAAATTGCCGACCGTCATCGTCGTCGCGGCCAGAACCGCGAGAAGAGTGGTGAGATCACCGAGGGACCGCCCCAGGATCCGGTAGAAAAGGTGGAACATGAGCACCAGGCCGGCGCCCTTTGAGGCGACGGACAGGTATGCGGTCACCGGCGTGGGCGCGCCCTGATAGACATCCGCCGCCCAGAAATGAAACGGCACGATCGTCATCTTGAAGCCGACGCCCGCGGTGACAAGCGCGGCGGCAAGCCAGAACGCGGCGTTCGCGGGATCGAGCCTTCCCAGTGAGACGAGATCCGTCGCGCCGCCTGCCAGACCGTAAAAGATGCCCAGCCCGTACAGCAGCAGCGCCGAAGCCAGCGCTCCGAGCACGAGATATTTCAACCCGGCTTCAGTGGAAAACGCGTCCTTCTTCCATGCGGCCAGGATGAAGAGCGGGATGGTGGTCAGCTCAAGGCTTACGTAAAGCGTGGCAAGATCGCGGGCGGAGGCGAGAAACAACATGCCCGCGACCGTGAAAAGAAGGATCGCGTAGTACTCGCCGCGAAAACCGTACCGCGAGGTCGAAGCCGCCGTCGCCCTGCCCTCGAGCAAGTCCATCGAAAGGAGCGCGGTGATGAGCGCTGCAGCGAGAAACAAAAGCTTGAACCACCAGGTGACGCTGTCCATGGCGAAACGGCCGCCGAACATCTGTCCCTCCATCGGCACGAACGCGACGGCAAGGACCGCGGCTGCGGCGAGGCCAAGCACGGCCAACCAGCCAAGCAAGGGGCGGTGGCGTTCGGCGATGAACAGGTCCGCGAGAATGATCGCGAAAGCGGTCCCCAACACGATCAATTCGGGCAGGATCAACATTTCCATCATTGTTGTCCCAGCACGGGCCCCAGCGCATGCAGCCGGTTGACGAGAGGCAGGATGGAGGGCTCGATGAGATCGACCAGGTACCAAGGCATGATGCCAACAAACACAAGCGTGGCCACCAGCAGCCCCGTGCTGATCTTCTCGCTTAAGGTCGCGTCGCTCAGATCCTGAAAATGCGGGTTCTCAATCGTCCCCATGAATACCTTCGCCAGCCCGCGCAGAACGTACACCGCGGTGACGACGATGGAGAACGTCGCGAGCACCGTCAGCGCCTTCATCACGCCCGCACTATGCCAGGGATTTCCGAAAAAACCGCCCAGGAACACATGCGACTCCGCCACGAAACCAGACAGGCCGGGCAGTCCCAGCGAGGCCAGCCCCGCGATGTAAAACGTCGAAGCCAGCCAGGGCATCACCCTCGCCAGCCCGCCCATCTCAGGGATGATGCGGGTGTGGGTTCTGCCGTAAACCATTCCGATCAGTCCGAAGAAAAGCCCCGTCATGATGCCGTGGCTGAACATCTGGATCACGGCCCCCTTCATGCCCGCAAAATTCAGCGCGGCCACGCCGAAAAGCACGAATCCGCAATGGCTCACTGAAGAATAGGCCGTGAAGTACTTGAGATCCTTCTGCATGATGGCCACGAAAGAACCGTAAAGGATGTTGATCGTGGTCACTGCCATGAAAAACAGGCCCCAGATTTTCGCTCCCTCCGGAAGAAGGTAAACCGCGATCCGGAGCGCGCCGTAGCCGCCCAGCTTCATGAGAACGCCCGCATGGAGCATGGAGACCGCGGTGGGAGCCGAGGAATGACCGTCGGGCGACCAGGTGTGGAAAGGGTAAAGCGCCCCGATGACTCCGAACCCGATGAAAAGCATGGGGAAGACCCATCGCTGGAAATCCGTTGGATAGGAGACTTGCGCGAGCCGGGCCAGATCGAACGTATGGAGACCCGACGCATGGTAGAGAGCCAGAAATCCAACGAGGATGAACGCGGACCCGATCAGGAGCATCAGCGTCAGCTTCATGGCCGAGTACTCTTTGGGTCCGGTGCCCCAGATGCCGATCAACAGATACATCGGCAGCACGGCAAGCTCGTAGAACATGAAAAACAAAAAGAGGTCGAAGCTCAGGAAGACGCCGAAAACCCCCGTCACCAGGACGAGCAGGAGCGCGAAAAACTCCTTGCGCCTCTCCGTGACCTTCCAACTGGCCATCACACCGGCGAAAATGATGATCGAGGTCAGGATAACCATGGCGAGCGAAATGCCGTCGAGCCCGACGAAGTACTGGATGCCCATGCTCTCGAACCACGGAACGCGCTCCACGAGGTGAAGCGTCATGAGGCGCGCGGATTTCATCGACTCGGCGTCGGCGAGGGCGAGCCTGCCGTACTGAAAAGTCACAACCGCGGTGAGCACGAGATGCAAGCCCGTTCCCAGGGCGGAGATCCACCGGATGCGCTCCACCTTTCCGGCGGGAGTGAACACCACCAGCAGAGCCGTCAGGAATGGAACCGCGATCAACCAGCTAACCAAGCCCATCGAAAAAGCCCCCGTTCACAACCGCGCGGCCCATGCCACGAGCAAAACAATGATGGAACCGCCCACGAGCCAGGCGCCGTAGGCCTGCGCCTGCCCCGTCTGCAAAAAAGTGAGACCTCGGCTCGACACCCTTGCGCACCAGCCGCTCAAGTTCACGCCCCCGTCCACGACGTTGCGGTCGAACCACGCCACTGGCGCCGCGATACACCGGAAGATGATCTTGTGGGTGATGAAAAGGTAGATCTCGTCGATATAGAACTTGTGCTTGACCACGAGGTGCAGCGCCCCAAACCGCGCCGCGAGCGCTTCGGCACGCGTCCCCTTGCCCGCGTACAAGAACCACGAAAACCCGATCCCGAGCAGCGCCGCGACGGTGCCTAGTGCAGCGACCAGGGCGTGTCCTTCTTCGTGAAATCCCCCCCCGCCCCCGAATCGGACGAAATCCGAGAACGGGACCCATCCTGCCAGCACGGAGAGAATCGCGAGCGCCACCAGCGGGATGAGCATCACGAGCGGTGCTTCGTGGGCATGGCCGGCTTGCTCATCGCGTGGAAACCCGGAGAAAACCAGAAAGTACAGCCGGAACATGTAAAAGGCCGTCAGCCCCGCGGTCAGCAGGCCGATGGCGAAGACGCCGTGATGCCCGCTGGCAAGTGCTGAGAGCAGGATCTCGTCTTTCGAGAAAAAACCGGAAAACGGCCAGATGCCCGCGATGGAAAGCGTTGCGACGAGAAACGTGGCGTGGGTAAGCGGCATCTTCCGCCTCAGGCCGCCCATCTTCCAGATTTCGCTCGTGTGCGTGGCGTGAATGACGGCGCCGGCGCCGAGAAAGAGGAGTGCTTTGAAAAACGCGTGCGTGAACAGGTGGAACATCGAGGCGGTGTAACCCATCGGATGCGCGGCCGACGAGACGCCAAGCGCGAACATCATGTAGCCGATCTGGCTAAGCGTCGAAAACGCGAGCACCCGTTTCACGTCGTCCTGCGTGCAGGCGATCACCGCCGCGAAGAAACATGTGAATGCGCCGACGTAGGCGACCAAAAGGAGCGCGTCGCCCGCCGCCGCGAACACACCGAACATCCGCGCCACGAGGTAGACGCCGGCCACCACCATCGTCGCCGCGTGAATGAGGGCCGAAACCGGCGTGGGACCTTCCATCGCGTCGGGCAGCCAGATATGCAGGGGAAACATCGCGCTCTTGCCGGCCGCGCCCATGAACACCAGCACCGCGGCCAGAGGCAAAAGGCCCACCCCAAGAAACCCCGACGTGGCTCCGGCCAGCTTCTCGAGCGAAGCGGGGCTGCTCAGCGTGATGAAATCAAAAGGGTGCTGGCCATCGAGAAGATTGAATCCGTGATAGCCGAGAAGGATGATCCCGATGAAAAAACCCAGATCCGCGAAACGCGTGACGATAAACGCCTTCTTTGATGCCGCCACGGCGGCCGGGCGGCTGTAATAGAACCCAATCAACAGAAAGGAGCTCAAGCCGACAAGCTCCCAGCACATGTACATCTGCAGGATGTTGGACGCGACGACGAGCCCGAGCATGCTGAAGGTGAAGAGATTCAGGAAGGCGAAGTAGCGGCCATAGCCCCTCTCACCCCGCATGTATCCGGTGGAATAAAGATGGACGAGAAAACTGACGGTCGTCACGACCACCATGAGCAGCACGGAAATGGGATCGACCAGGACGCCGACGGTGATGCTCAGGCGGTCCTGGTAGCGCAGCCACTCGATGCTCCAGGGCACGAGCGCCTGTCCATCCGTGCCGGGAGGAAAAATACGGAAATAATCCCGCGCGACGAGGCCCGCCGCCACGGCGGACCCGAAAACAGAGGCGGTCGCGACGACCCCCGCGGCTTTCTCGGAAAAGCGCCGCGCGAACAGCGCCACGACCGCAAAAGAGAAAAGAGGAAGCGCCGGAACCAGCCAGGAATTTCTGAGAATGAAGCTTAAATCCGCGTTTTGCATCGTCTCATCCCGCTTAATGCCGCATCTGGCTTGCTTGAGTCATGTCCACTGTTTTCATCTGCTTGAACAACAGGACGAAGATCGCCATTCCCACCACGGCTTCCGCCGCCGCCACGGTCACGATGAAGATGGACATCACTTCGCCGTCCACCGTTGCCGGAGCCAGCAGCCGGTTGAAAAGCACGAAATTGAGCGCGCCGGAATTCAGCGCGAGCTCCACCCCCATGAGCACGCCGATGGCGTTCCTGCGGGAGAGCATCCCGTAAACCCCGATGGAAAACAGGAGAGAGGACAGCACGAGCCAGTGGAAAACGCCCGGCGGGTTGCTCGCGAGAACTTCAAGCATTGGCGACCCCTCCGTCCGAGCTCTCTTTCGGCGCCGCGCTCTGATCCACCTGGATCTTGCGGGCCAGGGTGATCCCGCCGATCACCACGGCGAGCAGGAGCAGCGACACGAGCTCAAAGGGGAGCACATAGCCCCGCGGCCCCCGGTCAAGCAACGCCCGGCCAATCATCGCGGTATCATCGATAAGCATGGTGGCGGCCTGGGAACCGGCTCCGCGAAAAGCGGATTCGGAGCTCTTGAAGACGGTGACCGCCAGCACGAACGAGGCAAGTGCCGCGAGAAGCGCCGTGCTCTTGCGCGCGGCGGAAGGTTTGTCCTCGGCGAGATCCGAGGATCGCGTCAGCATCACCACGTACACGATGAGCACGACGATTCCGCCCACGTAGACGAGAATCTGGACGCCGGCCAGAAAGGGCGCGCCAAGCAGCAGGTAAAACCCGGCGGTCACGGCCAGCACGCCCATGAGATACACGGCCGCGCGCAGGATCCTGCGGCTGCTGACGGTCGCGATCGCCAAGGCGACGGAGACGACCGCGAACAGATAGAACAGGAGCGTGCCCGTGGCCTTGCTCCAGATCATTTCCGGCCTCCTTTGCGCAGCAGGGGAACCCCTGAAAAAACACCGCGGGTTTCGATCATTCTTTTTCTTTCCTCCGGATCGGCGATCTTCATGAGAACCTGCGAAGTGGGGCCCGCGTAACGCGTAAGATTGTAGATCAGGAGCCTGCTGTCAAAAACGGAGTTCTCGAAGGTGCCGCTCATCGTCAGCACGGAAAACGGGCAGACGATCACGCAGGCATTGCAGTACGTGCAGCTATCCATGCGCCAGGTGAAATAATCGAGCTCCGGCTTTCCGGTCGCCGGCTTCGGCCGCTCCGCGACCGTGATGGAAGCGTTGGGGCAGGCTTTCTCGCAAAAGTGGCATGCGGTGCACTTGTGAAAGCCGTTCTCGTCATGGATCATTCCAAGCAGGGTTCTGCTGCGGTCGAACAGCTTGAGCGTGGCGCGATTCTCCGGATACTGCTGCGTCACGACGGTGGAGGGCCTGGAAAAATACCGGAACGTCACGCCCATTCCCTTCAATAAAGATCTGAGCCCGGACAGAATGTTCCACCAGAAGCCCCGCCGCTCGGGCCTGGGCGCCGCAAGCGGCCCCGTCATCCCGACCGCTGGGCTGCTGCTTGGGGCGGTTTCCGCCAGGGGGGCTGTGAGGATGTCTTCTTGGCTCATTTTATTCATGTCGGTCTCGCCACTCCTACTGCACGGGAAAGAAATAAAAACCGAAGAGCACGGCCATGGCCGCCAAGAACAGGTTCACGAAACCGATGGGCAGCAGGATTTTCCATTCCAGGCGCATGAGCTGATCGATTCTCAGCCGCGGGAACGTCCAGCGAAACCACATGATGACGAAGATGAGAAACGCCGATTTGGCCGCGAACCAGGCGCCGGGCGGAATCAGGTCCATCGCGGCGTTGAAGGTCGCGAGCCCGCCGATGTGGAACGGCATCCAGCCTCCGAGAAAAAGGGTGGCGGCCAGCGCCGACACGACGAACATGTTGATGAACTCGGCGAGGAAAAAGAAGGCGAACCTCATCCCGGAGTATTCGGTGTGGAAACCTGCGGTGAGCTCGCTTTCCCCTTCCGAGATGTCAAACGGCGTGCGGTTGATCTCGGCTACCGACGCGATGAGGTAGATCGCGAACGCGAGCAGGCCCACTCCCGGCGCGCGCCAGATCCACCAGCCGTCGGCCTGGCTCTGGACGATCTTCGAAAGCTGGAGAGTGCCTGAGAACAGCACGACCACGAGGAGCGACAGCGTCGCCGAGACCTCGTAGGAAATGATCTGGGCGCCCGCGCGCATGGCCCCGAGCAGCGACCACTTGTTGTTCGAGCTCCAGCCGCCGAGCAGGATCCCCAGCGCGCCCAATCCGCTCACCGCCGTCACGTAGAGCACTCCGATATTGACGTCGGCGACCTGCAATGCCGGGCTCATCGGCAGCATCACCAGCACGAGGATGGCGGCGAGCAGGCTCATGAAGGGCGCCAGGACATGAAGAAACCGGTCGGCGTCCGTCGGGACGATGTCTTCCTTGAGAAGAAGCTTGAGGGAGTCGGCCACGGACTGCAGGATGCCGTGCCACCCCACGCGCATGGGACCCAGACGGCACTGGAAGTGCGCCGCGATCTTTCTTTCCGCGTAGACGAGGACGAGCGCCATGGCGGCCAGGAACACCGCGAGGCCGGCGAGCCCGGCGAACAGATAGCCTGTCGTGAGCCCGAGCTGGCCGCCGGCCAGCGCCTCGCTTGCCCTCTGCGAGAGGGTGCGGACTTCCCACGATGTCTGTAGATTCACC
The DNA here is from genome assembly GCA_016186905.1 of Deltaproteobacteria bacterium. GTDB lineage: Bacteria > Bdellovibrionota > UBA1018 > UBA1018 > UBA923 > JACPKS01. The sequence continues at coordinate 56,767 of JACPKS010000008.1, read as the reverse complement.
ATGACTGCAACCTCACCTGTCGATATCCGGCACTACGATGTCCAGGGAGGAAAGAATGGCCACGAGGTCCGCCACGCGGAGGCCCGGCGCGATCGCCGTTATGCTCCACAGGTTGTTGAAGTTCGGAGTGCGAAGATGGATCCGGTAAGGATAGCCCGTGCCGTCGGCGACCACGAAAATTCCGAGGATCCCGCGGGCCGTCTCGACTTGGCCGTAATACAGCCCCTGCGGGACCTTGATCACGATGGCGGGCTTGACGAGCAGGTGCTTTCCTGCGGGGATGTTGTCGATGAGCTGCTCGACGATCCGCATGGACTGCCGCATCTCCTCGATGCGGACCCAGTAACGGTCCCAGCAATCGCCCATGGTGCCGACGGGCACGTCGAAAGCCACCTTCGAGTAAACGCCGTAAGGCTCTTTTTTTCGCAGGTCGTGGGCCACGCCGCTGGCCCTGAGAACCGGCCCCGTCGCGCCCATTGAAACCGCGGTCTTCGCCTCAAGGCGCCCGACCTTCCGCAGGCGCTCCTGAAGGATGACGTTGCCGCCGAGGAGCTCCTCGTATTCCGCGAGCTTCGGCTTGAAATACTTGAGGAAACTTTTCACCCGCTCGACGAAGTTCGGGTGGATGTCCTGCATGAGGCCGCCGGGCTGGATGTAATTCATCGTAAGCCTCGCGCCCATGGTCTCCTCGAAAACATCCGTGAGGACTTCCCGGTCCCGGAAACCGTAAAGAAACGGGGTGAACGCGCCGAGGTCCATGCCGAGAACGCCCCACCAGAGCTGGTGGCTTTGGATCCGCTGGAGCTCGGCCATGATGGTGCGGATGACCTGTATGCGGTCGTTGAGCTCGATCTTGGCGGCTTTCTCCACGGTCAGCGACACCGCCCAGTTGTTCATAAGCGCGGAGAGGTAATCGAGCCTGTCCGACAGGTGGACGAACTGGCGATACGTCTGGTGCTCGCCGATTTTCTCGATTCCGCGGTGGATGTATCCGAGGACGGGAATCACCTCGCGCACGGTTTCGCCGTCGAGCTTCAACACCAGGCGCAGCACCCCGTGCGTGGAGGGATGCTGCGGCCCCATGTTGATGAAGAATTCCTGCGTCGATAGCGGGCCGCCGGCCGCGGCGGGCGGGCGGACCCTGTCTTCAAGAGTGGAAACCATGGTGCTCACTGCGGCTTCTCCAGCATGAAGTCGTCTTTGTAATCTTTGCGCAACGGAAAACCTTGCCAGTCGTCTTCGAGCAGAAGCCTGCGAAGGTCCGGGTGATCCCGGTAGAGAACTCCGAACATGTCGTACACTTCCCGCTCCTGCCACTCGGCGATGCGCCAGATCGAGCTTACGGACGGGGCCACGGGCGCATCGCGCGGAATGGAAACGCAGACCATGAGAGAGTGCCCGTGCTCCAGCGAGGAAAGGATGTAGATCAGCTCGAACCGGTTTTCGGCGACCCAGTCGATCGCGGTATGGGCGTACAGGATGTCGAAGCGCAGGGCGTTTTCCAGCTTGAGCTTCGACATAAAGGCGCCGAGCCTCTCGCAAGGCACGGTCACCGCGAGCCGGTCCGCGTTTTCGCGAACGCTGATCTGCGGCTCCAGGGTTTTAAGCGCAGCCAGGAGCTTTTCGTTATCCATTCCTGCGATCCCCGCTATTCTTCTCCGTCACAAGCAGGCTGCGCATCTCTTCTTGGATCTGATCCACGGTCATCCCCGCCGGCAGCGCGGCCAGAACGGGCTTGCGGCGCTCCCCCGGCCGCCGGACCGTCTCGCCTTCCTTGATCAGTTTTTGAAGCGTGAGAATCCCGTAAAAGTACGCCTCGGGCCGCGGCGGGCAGCCCGGCACGTAAACGTCGACGGGCACGACGCCGTCGAGCCCCCTTAACGTCGAGTACGAATGGTAAATGAACGGGCCGCCGGAAATCACGCAGGATCCCGTTGCGATGACGTACCTTGGCTCGGCCATCTGCTCATAAAGAGTTCTCAGCCTGGGCGCCATGCGCTTGACGATCGTCCCCGCCACGACCAGCAGGTCGGCCTGCCGCGGGGAAGGCCGGGCCACCTCGGCGCCGAAACGGGCGACGTCATGGCGGGATGCTCCCGCCGCCATCATGACCTCGATCGCGCAGCAGCTCGTGCCGAACGTCAGCGGCCACAGGCTGTTTGCCCTGGACCAGTTGATCACCTCGTCGAGCTTGCCGAGAAACCAGGAGCTTCCGGGAACGGGATCGAGATAGAGCGGAAGCTTCTCCGTGATCAGACCCATTCCAGAGCGCCCTTCCGCCAGGCATAAACCAGCCCGACGACCAGCACGAGGATGAAGATGCCCGCCTCGATCAGCCCCGCGATCCCGACCTCCCGGAACACAACCGCCCATGGATACAAAAACGCGGCCTCGACATCAAAAACCAGAAACAGCAGGCCGAACAGGTAATATCCGACGTTGAATTGGACGTGAGCCGAGCCGAACACCTTCTCGCCGCACTCATAGGGCGCGTTCTTCAGCGCTCCCGGATGATGAGGGGCCACGAGACGGGAAACCAGCAGCCCCCCTCCCACGAAAAGCACCGCTAAAACGATCGAGAGCAAAACGAAGATGTAGTCCATCGGTATCCTTGATTACGTCGGTTGCCTTTGAAAACGTCCCTTGCTCACCGCGTGGATAAAGGATGGATCTTGCCGTCAGCCCCCTCGGTCCACGCGTTGGGCCCGCATAGAACTTTCTCGATCTCGATAGACGGGCTTCCGGACGACCGCGCGGCAGCGTCCGCCTCGCCGTAAACCGGAGCCTGGACCTGCCGGAAGATGCCAAGAGGAAGGGGCTGTCCTGCATGTCCCATCTGAGACAGAAGATACGCGAAGCTCGAATCCGGGTTTCCGACGTCGTGGATGGCGATATCGTCCGGGACAGGCGCGCCCGGATTGATCCGCGCCACCTCGGGCTTGAGCTGCCGCAAGCGGATCGCCTTGTCGCGCGCGGCGCCGAACAGCAGCGGGGCTCCGTGCTTGAGCCGTATCGTGTGCTCGTCCCGCGACGCCTTGTTCGTGAACATCCCGAAAGCGCCGTCGTTGAAGATCACGCAGTTGAGAAGAACCTCCACGAACGCGACTCCTTTGTGCCGCGCGGCCGCGGTGAAGATCTCCGTCAGCATCTCGCCGTCCGTATCGGTCGCGCGCGCGGCGAAGGTCGCGCCGGCGGCGATCGCCATCGCAAGCGGCTGCATTGGGCTTTCCACCGATCCGCCGGGGGTCGTTTTCGTGCGCGTGCCTACAGCCGTCGTGGGAGAAGCCTGACCCTTCGTGAGCCCGTAAATCTGGTTGTTGAAGAGGATGACCTTGATGTCGGGATTGCGGCGCATGAGATGGATGAAGTGGTTGCCGCCGATGGAGAGCGCGTCGCCGTCGCCGGTAATGATCCATACGGAAAGCTCGGGGTTCGCGAGCTTCAGCCCCATCGCCACGGCGGGCGCGCGCCCGTGGATCGTGTGAAACCCGTACGTGTTCGTGTAGTACGGCAGCCGCGAAGAGCAGCCGATCCCGGAAACGATCGCGAATCTCTCGCGCTCGACGCCGGTGCTGGGGAACACGCCGGTCAGCGCCTTGAAAATCCCGTAGCAGCCGCAGCCGAGGCACCATTTGGGCTCGAGCGAACCGAGAAAATCTTTCCGTGTCAGCTTTCCCATCGCATTTTCCATCGCAGGCCTTTCTTCGGTAGCCATGATCTTCAGACTCCCAGCACGCTCTTGATCTTCGTTTCGATTTCCTCGGCCTTGAAAGGCAATCCCTGAACTTTATTGAGGCGTTCCGAGTCGAGGAGATACTCCGCCCTGAGCCGGTACCAGAGCTGGCCCAGGTTGTTCTCCGCCACGAGAACCTTGCGAAACCGCTTCAGGATGGGGCCGAGGTCCGACGGCAACGGGTTGAGGTGCCGCAAATGAACCGACGCCACCGGAACCCCCCGCTCGCTCATGCGCTCGACCACCTGCCGGATGACCCCCGTCGTGCTTCCCCAGCCAACGACAAGCAGCTCGGCATTGGGGGCTCCGTGCAGTTTCAGCGGCGGGATCTCACGCGCCACCCTGGCGACCTTCTCGGCTCTCAGCTGCACCATTTTCTCGTGATTTTCGGGAGAGTGGCTGACGGCACCGGTCTTGTCTTCCTTCTCCAACCCCCCGATGCGGTGTTCTAGGTGCGGCGTTCCAGGGATAGCCCAAGGCCTTGCCAGGGTCTCGGGGTTCCGCGCGTATGGAAAGAACCCTTCCGCGTCCTTCCGGTAGGCGACCTTGATCTCCGGGATCTCCTCCATGCTCGGGACGCGCCAAACTTCGGAACCGTTACCCAGATAACCATCGCTTAGCACGATGACCGGGGTCATATAATGGAGCGCGATCCGCGCGGCTTCCAGCATGACGTCAAAACATTCCGCGGGCGAGCGGGCCGCGAGCACGACCACGGGGGATTCGCCGTGCCGGCCCCAGAGAGCCTGGAAGAGATCGGCTTGCTCGGTCTTGGTGGGAAGCCCCGTCGAGGGCCCCGCGCGCTGAACGTCCACGATGAGGAGAGGAAGCTCGACCATCACCGCGAGGTTGATGAACTCGCTCTTCAGCGAAAACCCGGGGCCAGAGGTGGTGGTGGCGGCCAATGCCCCGCCGTAGGCAGCGCCCAAAGCGGAGCCAATCGCGGCGATCTCGTCTTCGGCCTGGAAGACCGTCGCGCGCTGCTTATGCTTGATCAGCTCGTGTAAAATATCGGTGGCCGGCGTGATGGGGTAGCTCCCGAGGAACAAAGGCAGCCCGGAACGGTTCGACGCCGCGAGCAGCCCCATGGCCGCGGCGGTGTTGCCCGAAATATTGCGATAGGTGCCCGGCCGTCGCGTGCGCTGCTTCCTGCGGATGGAATAGGTGGACGGGAAAAGCCCGCTCGTCTCACCGAAACTCCAGCCCGTTTCGAGAGCTTTGAGATTCGCCGCGAGGAGATCCTGCTGATTCTGGAATTTCTTCTGGAGCCAGCGCGCGGTGTATTCCTTGGATTGATTGAATAAACGGTAGATGAGCCCGAGCGCGAAAAAATTCTTGCAGCGGTCGATCTGCTTCAGCCCGAGGGGCGAGCCTTCGAGCGCGCTCTTCGTGAGCTTGGTCATGCTCACCTTTAGAACCTTGTAGGACTCCAGTTCGCTTCCCTGAAGAGGGGTCGAGGAGTAACCGGCCTTCTCGAGGCTCCTCGGCTGGAAGGCGTCCTCGTTGACGATCACCGTGCCGTTTTTCTTCACCCATTTGAGATTGACCTTGAGCGCGGCGGGATTCATCGCGAGAAGGACGTCGACCTGGTCGCCCGGAGTGTGGATCTCGATCCCGCCAAGGCAGACCTGGAAAGCGGAGACTCCGGAGACGGTATCCGACGGAGCCCGGATTTCCGCCGGGAAGTCCGGCAACGTCGCGACGTTCTCGCCGGATATGGCTGATGTCTTCGTGAAGAGATCCCCCACCAGCTGCATCCCGTCGCCGGAATCCCCCGCGAAGCGCAGGACCGCGGAGTCCATTTCCTCGATTTTGCCGCTGTTTGAACTGATCGCGCTCATTTGCGAACTCCTTCCTAGCCTGAAAACATGCCGACCAAACCGGATTCATTGACGTCAACGGGAATCCCGAGCTCCTCCACGCGCAGCGCGAAGGTCTGCAGGCCCGCGCCGTCAACGGAGGACATCTGGGAACCGTTTTTCCTGTATTGCATCGTCGTAAGATAAATCCGGCTGGGTTTCAACACTTTGTATAGTTCCAGCAGGCCGCGCAGATTCTCCGTCGTCCAATTCCCCATGGTGCCGGCCTCAGAACAGTTCCATAGCATCGTTTGGATCGCGGGTGAGCTCAGGCGCTTGATTTTTTCCACGTGTTCCGCAAACGATCGCGCTGTTCCTGACGGGCGATTGAGCTGCCTGAAAAGGCGCTCCTCGGAGCAGTCCAGCTTGAGCCAGAGCTGATCGAGCTTTTCGCAGGCGCAAAGAACAGGATTGCGATCCAGGGTCGAGCCGTTGCTGAGGCAATGGAGCGCCCATTTTCCGTTCGTCTTGCTTCGCAGCTCACGGACGCCTTGAACGATGTCCGCGAATTCCGGATGAAGAAAGGGGTCCGCGTTTCCGGTCAACATGACCGTTTCAAGAGAAGCGGAATTCTTCAGGCTGAGCGCCAGATCCTCAAGAAGACGGTCCAGGCTTGCGAAACCACACCGGCGTCGCTGCGAACGCGCCGGGCAATACACGCAATCCCAGCTGCATCCGCCTCCGGGGGGGTTGCCTAGATTCAGTTTGAGATACGTTCCAAGGCGGTGGTTCCACATCGGACCGCGGATAAGACTCTGCAACGGGGATCCTTTTCTTGCTTCCGCAACTGCGTGTTTGGCACTGGTATACCACGTTTCAGGGGCGAGATCAGCGACGGAATTCGGCGCGCGCCGAATTTCTTAGTGGTCTTGCGCGAGCTTGCTTTTCAAAGCACGGGCAAGCAGAAGGTCAGCCTCTTTAGAGGTGATCTGAAGGCTTTCGGCCAGCTCGCGCGCGAAAATGCGCGATACGTTTTCCTGAAAGCGCATGACGTTCGAGGGGGGGACGGCATCCTTCCGCAGAAAAACGTGGAGGTGTCCGATAACCTTGGCTAGGCCGACGTATCCTTCTTTACGGATCACTTCTTCAAGCTTTTTCTGCTTTGAAACCCAAGTCTCGTCGAGCTCGAAATGGTAGTCCGGCTCGGCGAGCGTTTGCAGAACTTGCTCGGCTTCCTCGCGAGTCATGAGCGGACGCAGGCCGTTTAAACGCGCGCTATCGACGGGGATGAGGATCGCGGCGTCATTCGGGTTCGTCGTTTTGGCGGAAATCGGGTTTTTGAGAGCTCGGACCTGGTAAAAGCTCACTGCGCCAGCGGAGAGTTCTTTCGTTGTGATCCCTGTAATGACGCACTTGCCGTGCAGTCCGTACGCCACTTCATCACCGACTTTGAACATAAATCCTCCCCGATGTTAAGTACCTGAAATTGTAGTCAAAGAGAGCTGCTTACGCTTGATGAGACTAAGGTTAATTAACATGTCGCAGAGAGATTAGCTAGGGTCAAATCGGTGAAAGCCGCTCAGCGTTTTTTCGCGCCTTTAAAGCAGTTTCTGCAGAAAACGGCGCGGTTTGGGTCAGGCAGAAAGGGAGCATCGAAGGCCGTGCCGCATTGGGAGCAGGTCGCCGGGAATTTTTGGCGTGCGGAGTCTGGCTTCGATCGGCCAGCGCGCGGGTTCGGGCGTTGATCGTATCCGGACTGCGCTTTTTTGCGGGCTTTGCAGTCTGTGCAGCGTTTGGGAAGATTGGAGAAGCCCTTCTGCTCGAAAAATTCCTGTTCCCCGGCCGTGAAAACGAATTCCTTGCCGCAATCGGCGCAAGTCAGGATCTTATCGGAATAGTTCATGGTCTCTCCACTTGAATTTTATGCGTGCATTCACTACGATTGCAACATGGGCAGAGGTCGTAAGCAGAAGAGCCAGAAAATGAAAAATCGCAAAAGCCAGGCGATGAAAAAACTTCGTGCGAAGAAGAGAGCCGAGGCCGTTCGCGAGAGCAGGAAACAGGGCAAGAGGCGTTAAGGCCTTCGAAATTATCCAAATTGAAACTCGAAGGTTGCCGGGCGTTCCATCAGCTCGCGAATCGCTTCGCCGATCGGACGCGCCTCGAAGATAATTTGTTCGAGCGCCTGGGTGATCGGCAGTTCGATCTTGAGCGATTGCGCGATCTCAGAGGCGACTTTCACGGTGTTGAAGCCCTCGATCGTCATCGCGAGCGCTTTTTCGATTTCGGCCATGCTCTTTCCCTGGGCGAGAAGCTGGCCTGCGCGGAAGTTGCGGCTGAGCGGGCTCGTACAGGTCGTGATGATGTCGCCGACTCCCGCGAGCCCGAGCAGCGTGGAGGAATGCGCGCCCTTTGCCGAGATCAGGCGGCTCAGTTCGGCGAGTCCGCGCGTGATGAGAAGGGCCAGAACATTCTGGCCGTATCCCAGCGCATTGTTGATTCCCGCCGCGACGGCGAGGATGTTTTTGAGCGCGCCCGCCCATTCCACGCCGACGAGATCCGGGTTTCCGTAGATTCGCAGTTGAGGCGACGCGAAGGCCGCCTGCATGAAGGCGATGACTTCCATTGAAGGGCTGCCGATGACGGTGGCGCCGGGCTGGCCGTTGGCGAGCTCGACGGCGAGGTTCGGGCCCGAGAGCGCGCCGACGAGCCGGGCGGGTGTTTCCTCAAGAAGGATCTCGCTCATGCGTTTATGGGTTTGCGGCTCGAGGCCCTTCGTTCCGTGGACCAGACAATGGTCCGGTCTGACGAATCGGGCGTATTCGCGCGCGAAGCCGCGGAAGTGCTTGGAGGGGATAACCGGAATCACGAGCGTGCTGTTTTCGAGAACCGTTTTCAGGTCAGACGTGACCAGAACGTTTTCAGGAAGGCGGATACCCGGAAGGTAGCGTGCGTTGATGCGAGTCTCGCGCGTTTCGTTCGCGCGCCCCTTGTCACGGTCATATAGATAGACGCGCCCGCAGCCGCGCGAGGCGAGAAGCGATAGAGCGGTGCCCCACTGGCCCGCCCCCAGTATCCCAACGGTTTTGTCGTTTGGCGGCGCAATCGAAGCGGCGCTGGCGATCGAGGCGTTCACGGTACATTCATTGAACCACGAAACCAGCCGTGCGGCTTGAGTGCAGAGATTGCCCAGTGGTGGCGAGATTATGCCGGGTTAAAGTGGGCGATGCCTTGCAGGAGGTGGGGAGGAGGGAAATAATATAGTCGAGGTTTATGTTTTGTCTTCTCTTCGCCGATCGGTTGAAGAAGAAGAAAGAAGGAGACCTTTCGCTTATGAAAAAGTTAATCGCAGGTTATCTGGTGTTCTCGATGGCCGCCCTGCCCACCCTTCCCGCGCTGCGGGCGCAGGCCGGCGACGACGTCAGCTCGTACGCCAAATATAAGAAGGCCGCGAAGAAGGCAAACCGGTGCGACGAGGATCGCAACAAGCTCGAAGAGCAGATCGAGTCGCTCAAGGAGCAGGTCGAAAAGCTTAAGACCGCGAAAGCTCCCGACAAAGAATCAAAAGAATATTGCCGCGATCAGTGCATGGAGCTGATCGATAAGTACAACGGCAAGATCGAGGAGGTGTTCGCGAAGGCCGTCGGCGATCTCACTCCGGAAGAAAAAGACCTTCGCGACACGTGTCCCGCGAAGAAGTGCAAAGTGACGCGCCCGAATCCGGCGACCTCGCGGAACACGAAAAGCGATCTCGACGCCAAGGGCGGCTCATGCGGTCTTTTATACGCGAAATCTTTCAAGCGCCGCGGTGAGACCGAGATCGAACGATATTATCGCAACGTGCTGGTGGCGGATGACGTCGGCAAGGTCGATGCGTGCTGGTTCGTGCAGAATCAGATCGAAATCACGGAGGCTGAAAAACAGCTTAAGGAAGGCGAGGACGAATTCGGCGGCAAAACGCTTGTGAGCCAGCTCGCCGCCAAAGAAGAAGAGTGCGCGACCCTTCGGGAAAAGACCGAGGATTGCGAAGAATGCGCGGTCTACGCTTACCAGTACCAGCAAGAGCTTCAGTGGAAGCAGATCCTGGGGCTTCAAGCCCGTTCGATCTCCGGCTCGATCGGCGGCAGCATCAGCGGCGGCGGGGACGGCGGAAACATCATCATCAAACAACGCGAACCGAGATTCGGCGATTATCTTCTTGGAGGATTGCAGGTCGCCACGCCGCTCATCCTCGGCGGATTGAACGGCTACTTTGGTTATCGCTCGAATAAGGCGTGGGCGAACGCGTACCAAGCCAACTACGGCCAGTATATCAACGGCTACAATAACTACGTCTCGAACGCGCAACAGCTTGGCATTCCGTTTTATCCTCCGAACGCGCAGGGCGGGATGTACGGCGCAGGCATCGGAGGCATCGGCGGAATCGGCATGAACCCGTGGATGTCGACGCTTGGCGGCGCGCTCGGTGGACTCGGTATGGGCTTGGGCGGTTTGGGTGGAGGAATCTATCTCGGACTCGGCGGCGGCGGTTATCCGGGAATGGGCGGTTACGGATACAATCCGTACGCGCCCTACGGTGGCGGTGGCTTGGGCTACGGCTACCCCGGAATCGGCGGCGGCATTGGACTAGGGTTTAATCCCTATTCGATGGGCGGCGGCTTTAATCCGTACATGATGGGCGGCTACCCGGGGCTTGGTGGAGGCATCGGCCTCGGTGGCGGCATCGGGCTGGGCGGTTATCCCGGTATGGGGATGGGCTACCCGGGAATGGGCATCGGTGGCGGCATCGGGCTGGGCGGTTATCCCGGTATGGGGATGGGCGGTTACCCCGGAATGGGTATGGGTTACCCGGGAATGGGCATCGGTGGCGGCATCGGGCTTGGCGGTTATCCCGGAATGGGGATGGGCGGCTACCCCTACGGTGGAATGGGGATGGGTTACCCGGGCATGGGCATGGGCGGCTACCCCTACGGTGGAATGGGGATGGGTTATCCCGGAATGGGCATGGGAATGGGCGGCCTTCCTCCAGGACTCATGCTGAGCGGCGGACTTGGCCTCGGTATGCCGGGCGCGTTTCCCTACGGCGGAATCGGGCCGGGAATCGGCGGCGGAATTGGAATCGGCGGGTATCCGTACGGCGGATTTCCGGTTTACGGCGGAATGGGAATGCCGCCGGGATCAATTTTTGGTGGCGGCGGTTATCCCGGCTTCGGTGGAGGTTATCCTGGCTTCGGCGGCGGCTTTCCGGGCGGCGGCTTCGGTGGCGGTTATCCCGGCTTCGGTGGAGGTTATCCCGGCTTCGGCGGCGGCTTTCCGGGCGGCGGCTTTGGCGGCGGTTATCCCGGAGGTTTTCCTGGAGGCTTCCCAGGCGGAATGCCGGGCGGAATGTTCCCCGGCGGATATCCGGGCTACCCCGGCATGTATCCCGGACCGATTATGGGCGGCGGTTATCCTGGGCCGATGCCGGGCTTTCCTGGAATGCCGGGCGGATTTCCGGGAATGGGCGGACAGTTCGGCCCGATCTTCCCTGGCGGACCTGGCATGTACCCGGGCGGTGGTTATCCGGGCGGTGGCTGGAACAATCCGGGCGTGATGCAAAGCTGGCAGCAGAGCATGCAGTATCAGCAGCAGATGATGATGCAGTACCAGCAGCAGATGAATAAGCTGCAGTTCTATTCGCAGGAAATGGGCATCGTCGGCCAGCAGATGCAGGACGCGCAGATGCGTTACTACCAGCTCTATCAGCAGATGATGGGCGTGTACGGCTACGGCGGCGGTGGCTACGGCGGCGGTGGCTGGGGCGGCGGTGGCTTTGGCGGAGGATTCGGTGGCGGCTTTGGCGGAGGATTTGGCGGCGGATTCGGCGGCGGCGGGTGTCCTCCAGGCCAGGTGATGGCCCCGACGGGCGCGTGTATTCCCGGTGGAACGCAAACAGGCGGCTACACAGGTGGCACCGGCGGAACCGGCGGCGCCGGCTTCTGAGTCTCGCGCAAAATGCGAACGCGGCTAAACGCGCGGCTCGACCACGCCGCGATCGCGACACGTGATCCTGCCAAGCTAAGACACGTTCTCGGCCTTCTTGGGCTCACCGACAGTGGCTCGGAAGACGTGCCTTCGCAGGGCGTGCGCACTTACTTTCTAAAACCCGCGGCAGCCACGACGCAGATCGAGATTCTCGATCCGATCGATCCCGAAGGCGTGATCGCGAAGTTCCTCGCCAGGAAAGGTTCGGGCATTCATCATATTTCGTTTCAGGTGGATGGGCTCGACGCGCTTTGCGAAGAGCTGCGCGCAAACTCCGTGCGCCTCGTGTACGAAACGCCGCAGGTCGGCGCGCATCATACGCGCGTGAATTTCATTCATCCCGAATCGACGGGTGGGATCTTAATTGAGATCGCCGAGGTGCTGGCGCAGCGTACTTGAGTCTTTCGGGCTCAGCTGGATGAAACCGTAACCCGTGCCGAACGATTTTCCGCCCACCTCCACCTCATCGTGGATTGGCTGCGCGAGCACGTCCATCGTTTCTTTGCTGAAGTGGATGCGCAGGCGCGACGGTTCGTCGGTGGTCTTGAGCCGCTTCGTGAGATAGATGCCCCCTTCGCTGATGTTGCCGGCGTTCACGACAAATTCGAATTCGCCGCTTCGTTCGGTGACCAAAAGGCCGGAGGTCGCGATGCGCACGTGCGCTCTGCGGTTGGCGCGGCTCGATTCTTTCGTCGCCGCTTTCATCGTCGTTTTCTTGCGAATCATTTGCTTTTTCGTGTGCTTCGGCATTGTGGTTCCTGTCCCTTTTAAAATATTTGAACACACGTTCGTTCGCGCGTTCGCGTGCCGAGCAAGTGCAAGGTTCCTGCCAGGGTGTTAATCGTTAAGTTTCAAGTGGTTCACGATTCCCGGGGTGTTTAGGAAAGCGCCGGAAAATGTTGCCTTGACCCCCATCTCGGAATTGAAGCGAAAAAGAGTTAAAATATTAGGGAGTTCGTTCCGCCTGGCATAAGTGTCAGGCTTTAGACAGAGGTTGTAAAAAGTCCATGCCCGCCATACGCACGACTCCCGCAGTTCGCTGGCTTTTGATCTCAGGGGTCGCTCTTTTCTTGCTTCAGCTCGTCGGTGACTCGTTTTTTGGAACCCAAATCCTCGAATGGCTCGGTCTCGTGCCGGCACTTTTCTTTGAGCGCCACTATTACTGGCAGGCCGTCACGTATCTTTTCATGCATGCGGATCTTTTCCACATCCTCTTTAACCTGCTCATTTTATGGATGATCGGATCGGAGCTCGAGGCCCAGTGGGGGACACGCGAGTTCCTGAAATATTATTTCACCTGCGGGATCTCGGCCGGGTTTTTTTACTTGGCCGTGCAGATGTTTTTTAGGGGTACCTCGGTCAGCATGATTCCCATGGTCGGCTCCTCGGGCGCCATTTACGGCCTGCTCGTCGCCTATGGCATCATTTACTCCGAGCGGACGATGCTTTTCATGATGGTTTTTCCGATGAAGGCGAAGCATTTCGTGCTGATCCTCGCGGCCATCGAGTTCATCGCGACCGTGTTTTACACCCGCGCGGGCATCGCCAACGCGGCTCATTTGGGCGGGATGTTCGTCGGATTCGGCTACCTGCTGCTCAAGGCGTATATGCGGATTCGCTCCAAGCAGCGAAAGCTCGGCCCCGGCCGGCGCCGCACGCGCCGACCATCGCATCTGAGGCTCATCGTGAACAACGAGCTCTTCAAGGACTTCGAGGATGACGACGGCGACGATACTCGCGACGGAAAACCCACGTTTCATTGAGCGAGCCGCGTTGACAGTGACCGATCTTCTCGGATAAACAAAGTCCATGGCATTCATATCCAAAGCGTACAAAGAAAAAGAGTTCGACATCCGTATGGTCCAGCGCGGTCTTTCCAAAGGGCTCGTCCTGCAGGCCGACGTCGAGAAGCACCAGAAGAAGCTTCCCGATGACGCCGCGAACGCCGAATTCGTGAGCATCGAATTCCTCCGGGAAAGCCTCGGGCGCAAGCCGACCGGGCTTCGCTGACTTAAAGGTCCGCGCCACATGTCCGAAAACGTCATCATTCTCGGCACGGGCCCGGCGGGCCTGACCGCGGCGATTTATACCGCGCGCGCGAATCTCAATCCGCTCGTCGTCGAAGGGATGCAGGCGGGCGGCCAGCTCATGATCACGAGCGACGTCGAGAATTACCCGGGCTTCGCCAAGGGCATCATGGGCCCCGAGCTGATGGCCGAATTCCGCAAGCAGGCCGAGCGTTTCGGAGCCCGCTTCGTGTTCGGGGACGTGACGTCGGTCGATTTTAAATCCAAAGTGCTTCGCGTAAGCACCGGCAAAGAAACGTTTGAGGCGAAGTCGGTCATTATTTCGACGGGCGCCTCGGCGAACCTGCTCGGGCTTCCGAACGAGCGGCGCCTGATGGGCAAGGGGGTCTCGACCTGCGCGACGTGCGACGGTTTTTTCTTCCGCGGGATGGAGATCGCGGTCGTCGGCGGCGGCGATTCGGCGTGCGAGGAGGCGAACTTCCTCACGCGATTCGCGTCGAAGGTGACGATGATCCACCGGCGCGACCAGTTTCGCGCAAGCAAGATCATGGCCGAACGCGTTTTAAAAAACCCGAAAATTGCAGTGATCTGGGACTCCGGCGTCGAGGACGTCGTGGGTGGCGACGAGGTGAAGGGCGTGCGCATCCGAAATCTCAAAACCGGCGAAACGCGCGAGATGGCCGTAGCGGGGGTTTTCGTGGCGATCGGCCACTCGCCCAACACGAGGCTTTTCAAAGGCCAGCTCGACATGGACGCCGGCGGATACCTGCTCACTCGCGAGGGCAGCTCGCGCACGAACATCGCGGGCGTTTTCGCGGCGGGCGACGTGCGGGACCACGTCTACCGGCAGGCGGTGACCGCCGCCGGCAGCGGCTGCATGGCCGCGATCGACGCCGAAAGATATCTGGAAAGCATTCACGTATGATGCCGGATTTGAACGAACAGGTTCTCGTTCGCATCGAGAAGGTGAAAAAAATGCGTGAGGCGGGCTTGAATCCCTTTCGCAACGACTGCGTGCCGTCAAACACCACCGCGGACCTCCATGCGAAGTACGGAGAGAAGACCAGGGAAGAACTCGGGGGCGTGAATGATCGCATCTCGGTCGCGGGGCGCGTGATGGCCGTGCGTGATTTCGGAAAGGGCGGCTTTTTGCGGATTCAGGACCGCAAGGGCCAGATCCAGCTTTTCATGTCAAAAGAGACGCTGGGCCAGGTTTTCGAGAACTACAAACAGTTCACCGATCTTGGCGACATCGTTTACGCCGAGGGAAAACCTTTTCGCACGAAAACGAACGAGCTTTCGGTGCATGTCTCGCGTTACGAAATTCTGACCAAGGCGGTTCGGCCGCTGCCCGAGAAATTTCACGGCTTGGCCGACGTCGAGCTGCGCTACCGCCATCGTTCGCTCGATCTCATCATGAGCGAGCAGGTGAGAAAGACCTTCATCACGCGCACGAAGATCATCGCCGCGATCCGCCGCTTTTTCGACGCGCGCGATTTTCTCGAAGTCGACACTCCGATGATGCATTCCATCGCGGGGGGGGCCGCGGCAAAGCCGTTCCGCACGCACCACAACGCGCTCGGCATCGACCTGCACATGCGGATCGCGCCCGAGCTGCACCTGAAAAGGCTCGTGGTCGGCGGCTTCGAGCGCGTGTACGAGATGAATCGCCTGTTCCGCAACGAGGGAATCAGCGTCAAGCACAACCCCGAGTTCACGAGCATCGAGTTCTACCTGGCCTACGCGACCTACGAAGAGCTGATGAGTCTCACGGAAGAACTTTTCCAGTATCTCGGAAAGGAAGTGCTCGCGGCTTCGAAGCTCACGTATCAGGGCACGGAGATTGATTTGTCGGGGCCGTGGCCCAGGCTCTCGGTTGCCGAATCGATCGCGAAATATTCGGGATTCAAGGACGGCTCCCGGATGTCGGATCGCGCGGCGATCATGAAGTATCTCGATTCGAATGGGATCCCTTACGAGAAGAAGGCCGCGACCGGCGCTCTTCTCATGGCGATTTTCGACGAGGAAGTCGAAAATCACCTGATTCAGCCCACGTTCATCACGCATTATCCGACGGATGTTTCGCCGCTTTCACGGCGCAACGAGCGGAATCCCTCGATCGTCGACCGCTTCGAGCTCTTCGTTTACGGCCGCGAGATAGCCAACGCTTTTTCGGAGTTGAATGACCCGGTCGACCAGCGCCTGCGCTTCGAGCTGCAGGCCGAGGCGAAAGCCGGAGGCGACGAAGAGGCGTGCGACATCGACGAGGATTTTCTCTACGCGCTCGAGCACGGCATGCCCCCGACCGCGGGCGAGGGCATCGGTATCGACCGGCTCGTGATGCTTTTCACCGACAGCGCCAGCATCCGCGACGTGATTCTTTTTCCGCAGATGCGTCCGCAAAAAAGCGCTGCGCCCGCCGTTTGATTCTCCGATGAACATCGTCTCGAAAATCGCTTCTCGGTTCGTCTTTGACCGCAAGGATGACGAGGATCCGATCGCGAGCGGCTTTGTTTCGTTCATCTCGGCGATCTCGGTGACGGGGCTGGCGCTCGGCGTGACCGCGCTGCTCGTCGTGACCAGCGTGATGAACGGTTTTGAACGCGAGATGAAATCAGCGCTCACGGCGTTTCACGGGCACATCCTGCTCTTTTCGCGCGCCGAGCCGCTGGCCGATCCTGAAAAATTCCTCGGCGAGATTCCGAAAAATTTTCCCGACGTCACGGCGGTCTCGCCGTATCTGTACGTCGAGGCGATGCTGAGCTCGGCTAAAGGCGTTGCCGGCGCGGTCATCGAGGGGGTGCACCGGCCCACGCTCGATTCGGTAAGTCAGATCGCCCGCAAGGTCGTCGCGGGCCGCCTGCCCGAACCGCACGGCGGCGACGTCGAAGTCGCATTGGGTTTTGAAGTCGCGCGAAAGCTCAAGGCGTCGGTCGGAGACACGGTCGTCTTGACGATTCCCTTCGCGGGGAAAAGCTCCAGCGGCCGCCAAGCGGCCAAAAAAGAAAGCAGGCAAGAGGCGGACTCTCCGTCATCCGAGCGCGAGGGAAGCGTCAATGCGACCCCGCTCGTGCGGCGCCTGAAAGTCGTCGGGATCGTTCGGCTCGGAATGTACGACTATGACGTCAAGTACGCGCTGGCCGAGATCGGAGACCTGCAAAAGGCGCTCGATCTTTCGGGGCGCGCGAACGCGTTCAAAATTCTCACGAAAGACGCGCGCAAAAGCATCGCGACGGCGAACGCGATGAACGAGCGCTATGCCTACCCGATGCGCGCGCGGGACTGGTCGAGTCTCAATCGCAATCTTTTCTACGCCATCGAGCTCGAGAAGGTCGTGATCAGCATCATCCTCATGGCGATCGTGCTCGTGGCGAGTTTCAACATCATCAGTACGCTCATGATGCTCGTCCATGATAAAAAACGTCAGATCGCGATGCTCAAGGCGCTGGGTTTTCGCGCGCGGCAAACGCTTTCGGTGTTCCTGATCGTGGGGATGGGAATGACGGTTCTTGGGGTCGTGCTGGGGCTTGGGCTCGGGCGCGCGCTCTGCGCGCTGCTTTCGTGGAAGTCGATCATCGACCTTCCCGCCGACGTTTACGGGCTTTCCCGCCTGCCCGTTGAGATTCGAATCTCGGAGTGGGCGCTGATCTGCGCGATGGTGATCGTGCTTGCGGCTTTCTCGACGTTGTGGCCGAGTATACGTGTGAGCCGGCAACGTCCCGTCGAAGGGTTGCATCATGAGTGAGGATCGCGTGAGGAAAAACACGATTCTTGAAGCGCGCGGCGTGCAGAAGGCGTTTCGCAAGGGAAAGCTCGAGATCCCGGTGCTGAAAAAGATCGACTTGAGCGTCGCGCGCGGCGAAAGCGTCGCGATTGTCGGCGCGTCGGGCGCGGGGAAGAGCACGCTTCTGCATATTCTCGGCACACTCGATGAACCGACCGGCGGAAAAGTCGTATTTCACGGCGGCGATGGCGCGCGCGAGGTATTCTCGATTTCCGAAGAAGAGCGCGCCGTTTTTCGCAACCGGCACATGGGCTTCGTATTTCAGTTCCACCACCTTTTGCCCGAGTTCACGGCGCTAGAAAACGTGCTGATGCCGGGTTTGATCGCGGGCCGCCAAGAGCGCGACATGCTTCCTGAGGCCGAGCGCCTGCTTGGCGAAGTGGGGCTTTCGCATCGGCTGAATCACAAGCCCTCCGAGCTTTCGGGCGGCGAGTGCCAGCGAGCCGCCGTGGCGCGCGCGCTTTTCATGAGGCCCGACATTCTTTTCGGCGATGAGCTGACCGGCAATCTCGACAGCGCCAACAGCGACAGTCTGATTTCACTATTGCTTGAATTGAACCGCCGGCACGGCGTCTCGCTCGTCGTGGTCACGCACGACCACGATATCGCGAAAAAAATGTCGCGTACCGTTGAAATCCGCGACGGGCAGATCATCCACCACTGAGAGTGGCGGCCCGCGATCTTACCGGTTCTCCCAAAATCGCCTCGTCGAAATGGGAGCCGAAAAGAAATCCTGCGCCGAGACAATCTTGACTCCTGATCTGACGATGGGTTTTTTGTCGGATTCGACGTGGAGTTGGATGGCGAAAGGAACCTTGAGCCGTTCCTTAAAATAGAGAAGCGAGTGATCCGGGCCCTGAAAGCTTGTTTTGGCTTCGATCAGGGCAAGGGGGTTCCGTTTGAGGGCGATCAGGAAGTCCGCCTCTCGGCCCTCCTTGTCCCGAACGTAGTGGAGCGTGAGCCGGTCGCCATGGGCGTCTTCCAGATAGTGGAGGCGTTTCAGCAGATTCAGCATCACAAGGTTCTCAACCCGAACACCGATCGGCTGCTCCTGGAGGTCTCCTGAATCCATGAAATAAACTTTAGGGGTTTTCGACAGAGTTCTTTTCAAGGATCCAGAAAACGGGGTCAAAAGATGAATGAGATAAAGCTTTTCGAGAGCATGCACCCATTTTTTGGCGGTTTTCGGGGAGATTTCCACATCTTCGGCCAAATTTGAATAAGAGAGCATTCCCGCCGCGTAGTTTTTGAGAATTTCCGCGAGAAGCTCGAGCGCTTTCAGGTCTTTTATCAATTCAAGGTCTCTCAGATCCTCTTGGATCAGCAGGGACCAGCGTTGATTTCTCCATCGATTGATTTCATCTTCGCTTTTCGAGAGATAAGGGAAGGGGAAATTTCCATGCGTAAGAAGCCGGTTCCACCGCTCTTTGAGTGAAAGACCGAGAGGGTCTTCGGCCATGCAAAAGGGGTGCATGCGCCACGCTTGATAGCGACCGAACATGGAATCACCCGACTTTTGAAAGAACTCCAGACGCGCGCTTCCCGTGACGAGCAAGTGCATTGAATCGGGCTTCGTGTCGTAAATTCCCTTGAGAAAAGTTTTCCAGTTTTTCTTTTTGTGAATTTCATCGAAGACGAGGAGATTCGAATCCTCGCTCCATTCCTGGCGTTGAATTTTTTTTCGGTCTTTGAGTTGGTCCCAGCTCAGGTACTCTCCCGACCGCTTTTCTTTCAGGAGCCATTTGGCGAAGGTTGTCTTCCCGCACTGGCGTGGGCCCGAGAGAATAATCATCCGATCTTTCAGATCGCGAAGCAGGGGTTCGTCGAAATACCGCATGTTGACCATTATACCCACTATTCCATAAAAGTAACGACTAAAATGGAGTTGTGGGTATATTGGTCAGAAAACTCGTGACCGAGAACTCATGGGGGCGCTGATCCCAAGGAACGCAAAGAACGCGGTTGTCTTGAGGCCGCGAGATTTGCGACGCTTTCTAGCGCATTCAATGCGCTGAAGCCCTGCCGCTAAACCCGACTTTCCGAGTTGACTAGAGCCATCCCCAAAAATATACCCTACCGAAACTGCTGAAGATTTTTCACCAGAGATGGAAAGGCCAGGGTGCGTAAAAATTCCCGCCGGTTCTCGGCGCAATTCTCGCTGATGCTCGTCGTCGCTAGCGCCGTCATGGCGCTTTCCGTGGCGTCCGTCCGCGCGGCCGAAGAAAAAGACGAGCTCGGCCCCATCAAGAAAATCGAAATCACAGGCCAGAAAAAAATCGAAAAAGACGCGGTCCAGGCGAAGCTCAAATCCAAGCTTGGCGACCAGGCCAAGCGCAGCGTGATCGCCCAGGACATCAAAACCGTGCATGCGCTGGGTTTTTTCGACGACGTCGCGATCTCCTACGACAACGGCACGCTCGGCATCCAGGTGAAGGAGCGGCCGACGATTTCCAAAATCGAATTCGAAGGGAACGATCAGGTCTCAAGTTCCGATCTGAAAGACGTCATCAAGCTCAAAGAGTATTCGATTCTCGACGTGAACAAGGTGAAAGAAGACGTAACGCTCATCCAGAAACACTACGAGGACAAGGGCTTTTATCTCGCGCGCATCACGTACGACATCCGCAAGACCGACAAGCCCGAAGAGGTCGAGCTCGTTTACCGCGTAAGTGATTTCGAAAAAGTCCGCATCAAGAAGGTCACGTTCATCAATAACAAGCGTTTCTCCGACGAGAAGCTCAAGGGCGTGTTCCGCAACACGAAGGAGGGGAATTTCTTCTCGTGGCTCTCGAGCACCGGCAATTTCAAGGAATCGGCGTTCAAACAGGACATGCAGATCCTCACGTATTTCTACCTCAACGAAGGTTACGTGAAATTCCGATACGAAAATCCGGTCGTGACCGTGAGCCAGGACAAGAAGTGGCTCTTCATCTCGATCTACGTGGAGGAGGGCGAACGCTACAACGTCGGCGAGATCGACTTCGGCGGCGACCTGCTTTTCGAGAAATCCGAGCTGCACGACACGATTCTGCATAAAACCGGGCAGGTTTTCGCGATCCAGAAACGAAACGACGACATCCAGCGGCTCACCGAAAAATATCAGGACCTTGGTTACGCGTTCGTGAACGTGAACCCGAAGATGAACATCCACGACGAGAATCTCACGGTCGACATGCGCTACGACTTCGAGAAGGGGAATCTCGTGCACTTCGGAGAGATCAACGTCGTGGGCAATACCAAGACGCGCGACAAGGTGATCCGCCGCGAGCTCAGAATCCGCGAAGGCGAGCTCTACAACGGCACGCGCCTGCGCATCTCGCGCGAGCGCATCGAGCGTCTGGGCTTCTTCGCGCCCGGAGAAGTCGTCGTCAACACGATCACGCGCAAGGACAACAAAGACATCGTCGACGTCGAGATCAACGTGAAGGAGCGTTCCACCGGCACGATCACCGTCGGCATGGGCTACGGAAGCATCCAGAAATTTTTCTTCACGACGCAGATCGCGGAGATCAACCTGTTCGGCAGGGGGCAGAATTTAAGCCTTTCCGGGCAGTACGCTTCCGACCGCCGCTCGCGAAGCTTGAGCTTAAGTTTCACCGAACCGTATACGCTCGACACCCGGTGGAGCTCCGGATTCGACGTGTACCTCGTCTCGTTTCCGATCCCCGGCCGTTACCTGCAGTTCAAGAAGGGCTTCGACCTGCGGTTCGGTCATCCCATCACCGACGAGATCAACACGTACCTCACCTACAAGTTCGAGAACCTGCGGCTTGAGGAAATCCGTTACGACATCGATCCGTTTCTCGACGTCACCGACGACATGGGAAATCTTTCGAGCGTCGGTTTGTCGGTCGTGCGCGACGTCCGGAACAACCGATTTGAAACGACGCGAGGGAATTACGAAAGTGTCAGCACCGAGTTCGCGGGAACGGGCGTGGGCGGAAACAAGGATTTCGCGAAGTTCGGGCTCGAGGGCCGCTATTATCATCCGCTGACCGATAATCTGGTTCTTAGAACCAAGGCCGAGGCCGGGCACATCTTAAGAACGACGAATCGCAATATCCCGCCGGCCGAGAAGTTCTATCTTGGCGGTCCGAACAACCTCAAAGGCTACGAGACCTTCACCGTGAGCCCGAGAACCGAAAAAGGCTCTCCGCTCGGGGGCGCGACGCAGTTCGTCTATATCGCGGAATTCGAGTTTCCGCTCATCAAGGAAGCGGGGCTGAAGCTTGTTTCGTTTTATGACATGGGAAATAGCTATCCGAATTTCCACGATTTCGCGAATTTCACGGAGATCAAGCAAGACGTCGGATTTGGATTCCGCTGGTTTTCGCCCATCGGCCCGCTGCGGTTTGAGTGGGGATTTCCGCTGGCGCCCCGCGATGACGAATCCAACGTGGTGTTTAACTTCTTTATCGGGCCGCCGTTTTAGATTAGTGTCTTCAAAAAAACGCAAAGGGAGAAAAATATGCGCAATGTCATTGGCTTTTTCACCGCTTCCTTCATGGTTCTCGCGCTGAATGCGGCAGGCGCGCTTGCGACCGAAACAAGCGGCATAGCCGCTTTCAAGATCGCCGTGGTCGACCTTCAGAAAGCGTTGCAGTCGGTCGATAGCGGCAAAAAGGCGAAAGCCTCGCTTGAAAAAGAATTCAACGAGAAGAAAAAGCAGCTTCAGGCGGAAGAGGACAGCATCAAAAAGATGACCGAGGACTTCAAGAAGCAGTCGCTGGCGCTGAGCGACGAGGCGAAGTCGCGCAAGCAGAACGAAATCCAGGAACGGCTCATGAAGTATCGAGAGCTCTTCGGCAAATCGCAGTTCGACATCCAGAGCCGCGAGCGCGAGCTTACGGAACCGATCATCCAAAAGCTCAAGGGCATCGTCGAGGAGATCGGCAATGCCAAGAACTACACCATGATTCTCGAGAAAAACGAGAACAACATCCTCTTTTTCGCGTCGAAGGATGACCTCACCGAGGAAGTGATCAAGGCGTTCAATAAAAAGCACCATGGTTAAAATCCCGGCCCTCACGGGCGCGCAGATCCGCGAAGCCGTCGGCGGGACGGCTCTTAGAGGGGATGAGGCGGGCGTCGAGGTGCTCGAGCTTGCCGAGCCCCGCGACGCGAGCGAAAATGCCGTCGCGTTCGTGATCGGCGAAGGATTCGTCGGCGACGTCGCGGGCACGCGCGCGCGCGTCGTGGTCGTGCAGAAGGCGTTGGCCGAAAAAGTGCTGCCGCTCTTGCCGGGCCAGGTGGGCCTTTGCCTTGGCTGCGAAGACGCCTACCTCGGGCTTGCGCGCTTAAGTGAAGTCATCGCCAGGCGAGATCCGCTCGCGGACTGGCGGTTTTCCCAGGCAGGCGCCGTAGCGGAGAATGTGCATCCGACCGCGAAAGTCGATCCGACGGCGAAGGTCGGGCCGGGCGCGGTTGTCTGCGAGGGTGCCGCGATCGGAGCGCGCACGACGTTGCTGCCGAACGCCGTGATCGGTCCTCACGTCGCGGTCGGCGAGGACTGCGTGATATTTTCGGGAGCCGTTTTGTATCCGCGGACCCGTGTCGGTAACCGCGTGCGGCTGCACGCGAACGTGGTGATCGGCGGGGACGGCTTTGGATATGCCCGCGGCCCTGCCGGCGCGGCCAAGATATGGCACCTGGGCGCGGTTGTCATTCACGACGACGTCGAGATCGGCCCTGGAACGACCGTGGACCGGGGCACCCTGAAAGATACCGTGATCGAGCGCGGTGTTAAGATCGATAATCTCGTGCAGATCGGACATAATGGTTACATCAAGTCTCACGCGATCCTCTGCGCGCAAACCGGCCTCGCGGGAAACGTGACGGTCGGGCGCGGGGCGGTTCTGGCCGGCAAGGTCGGCGTGGGAGACAAGATCGAGATCGGCGACGGCGCGACCGTCGGCGCGATGAGCGGAGTCGCAAAAGACGTCGCGCCCGGCGACATCGTCATGGGTTCGCTCCTAGCGCGCCCCAGGCGCGAGTGGTGGCGCTTCCTCGCCACACTTGAACGCGTGGGCGATCTTTTGGAGCGAGTGAAAAAACTGGAGGGGATGCGGAAGTGACCATGAACTGGATTGAAGCAAATGAACTCGGGCCGAACGAAATTCTCGAGGTGCTGCCGCACCGTTATCCGTTTCTCATGGTCGATCGCGTTTTGGAGATCAAGCCGGCCAAACCGCTTCGGATCGGGATGAGCGAAGCCGAGCTCAGCGAAGCCCGCAAGGGAAGCTATGCGCGGACGATCAAGAACATCACGTTCAACGAGGCTCAGTTTCAGGGGCATTTCCCCGGCCTGCCGGTGTTTCCCGGCGTGCTGACACTGGAGGCGATGACGCAGTCGGCGATGTTCACGGCGGTGCCGTTCGTGGCCGCGGTGAACGGCGGCCAGCTCAAGAAATTCAACGTCGCGCTCGCCGGATTCGACGGCGTGCGATTCCGCAAACCCATCAGCCCGGGCGACCAGCTGCGGATTCGCGTCGAGCTTACGAATTACCGCAAGAACCTGTGGAGTTTTTCCGGGGAAGTCACCGTCGACGGCAAGCCCGCCGCCGAGGGGAGTTTTCTCGCGCAGCTGTATTGGTAGGGGGGCAGACTATGAAACAAGACACTTCGAAAAAACCGAAGATCCATCCGACGGCGCTCATAAGCTCCGAGGCGCAGATCCACGCCAGCTGCGAGATCGGCCCCTTCTGCGTGATCGATGGTGGAGTAAAGCTCGGACCCGACAACCGCCTGATGAGCCACGTGGCCATGCAGGGGAATACCACCATTGGAAAGGGCAATGTCTTTTTTCCGTTCAGCGTGATCGGCGCGGTTCCCCAGGATCTCAAATACCAGGGCGAAGACACGAAGCTCGTGATCGGCGATCACAACACGTTCCGCGAATGCGTGACGCTGAACATCGGCACGGCCGGCGGCGGCGGAGTCACGCGGATCGGCGACCATAACCTCCTCATGGCCTATGTCCACATCGCGCACGACGTGGTGATCGGCAGTCACACGATTCTCGGCAACTCCTGCCAGGTCGCCGGCCACGTTCTGATCGAAGACTACGCCACGGTCGGCGGGCTGTCGGCCATCGGGCAGTACATCCGGGTCGGCACGCACGCGTACATCGGCGGGGCAAGCGGGCTTGACCGCGACGTGCCGCGCTTTACCCTCGGCCGTGGAATCAGCCAGGATTACGAGGTCTGGGGGATCAACCTCGTCGGTCTTAAGCGGCGCGGGTTCAGCGATACGGCGATTTCGGCCCTGCAGGAAGTCAGCAAGATGTTCTTCAAAGACAAAAGCATGGAGAAAGAAGCGACTCTTCAGAAGATCGAGCAGACGGTCGGTCACGTGCCCGAGGTCCAGCGCTTCGTCGAGTTCATACGCGGAACTCAGAAGGGAATCTACCGCTGACGTCGGCCAGCGGCGGAGCGTGCGACGTGGAAATTTTCGTATCAGCCGGGGAGGCCAGCTCAGACATCCACTGCGCCCGCCTCGTGCGCGAGCTGAAAGAGCGCCTGCGGTCGAATTCCGGAGTTGAATCCCGTTTTTTCGGCCTCGGCGGCGACCATCTCGCGCGCGAAGGCGCCGAGCTCCTCATGCACAATCGCGAGTTCTCGGTGATGGGCGGGCCGCTTGAAGTCATCGGCAGGCTTCCCAAAAGAAGAAAGCTCGAGAAGCTGCTCGAAGAGCGCCTGTTCAGGCGCAAGCCCGGCGGGGCGATTCTCGTCGACAACGGAGAGATCAATCTGCGGCTGGCGTCGCTGCTGCATTTTTTCGGCGTGCCGGTCGTGTACTTCATCCCGCCCAAGGTTTGGGTATGGCGCCACCGGCGCATCGAGCAGATCGCGCGGCACGTGAATCTGGTTTTGAGCATCCTTCCGTTCGAGGAACCGATGTATCGCGACTGGGAGGTTCCGTTCCGCTACGTCGGAAATCCCCTGATCGACGAGGTTCCGCTCGATCTTTCCGCGGATCAGGCGCGCCGCGAGCTGGGTTTGGACGGCGCCGATCCAGTGATCACGGTGTTTCCCGGAAGCCGCCATTCCGAGATTCGTCATCACGTCGAATTGTTTTCGGAGTCGCTGAAGCGGTTTTTTCAGGCCTTGCAAAACGCGTCGCCCGGCGAGCGTTGCCCGCAAGTGCTCGTGCCGGTCGCGCCCGCCCTCGATGCCGACGCGCTCAAACAGGCTTTCGCGTCGCGTTTGCCCGCGGTGAGCCTGCATTTTTTAGCCGAAGAGCGCCGAAAAATCTCCGTGAGCCATCTTTGTCTCAAGGCCGCGCGCGCGGCGATCGTGAAGTCGGGCACCTCCACCCTTGAGGCCGCCGTTCTGGGAACGCCGATGGTGCTCACTTACAAATCCTCGCGGACCTCGCAGTGGCTTTTCAAACACGTCACGGGCTATCGCGGGTTCATCGGGATGGCGAACCTCTTTCTCGTGCAGCCGCCCGAAGCGGCGCTCGGGTGGCTGAAGCCCTGCGAGAAGAGGCCGGAACCTCCGGTGCCTGAGCTGATCCTCGAAAAGGGCACCCCCGAAATCATCGCGCGGGAATTTCTTAAAATCTATCAAGACGGCCCCGAGCGCGCAAGCATGCTCAGCGCGCTTGCGCGCGCGCGCGCGATGCTCTCGCCTCCGGAGGGCGCGGGAATTTCGCCGATTCGCTGCGCCGCCGCCGCGGCGTACGGGGTCTTCACATCCAAGAGCGGGGATTCGCGCAAGGAGCGGCTGGCATGAGCTCCGTCTACTCAAGCTTGAGCCCGGTTTGGGCGATCACCAACTGGGCCGCGCGCAAGCTGCTTTCGGCGCGCGCGGTGAAGCTGCCGGCCCCGGTGATTTCGGTGGGAAACATCGTCGCCGGCGGCGTGGGCAAGACCGAGATATCCGCGGCGATCGCGGCGCGGCTCGTGGCGAAGGGAAAGCGCGTCGCCGTCGCGAGCCGCGGTTACGGCTCGGCGTGGTCGCGCGGCGGCGGGGTGGCGGCCGATCTCGAGACCGCTCGCGCGCTGAAATTTCCCGACGAAGCGATGGTGATCCTCAAAAAAGCGCGGGGAGCCGCGGTGAGTGTGGGCGCCGACCGCGTAGCGGTGCTGAAGAAACACTGGGAAGAGCTCAGGCCCGACGTCGTGATTCTCGACGACGGTTTTCAGCATTTTCGGATCCGCCGCGACCTCGACATCCTCGTGCACGATTTCAGCGTGAAATGGCCGCTTTTGAGGGACATGCCCTCGTATTTTTCGAGAGTCGGGGTGCGCGTGGCGCTTTCGGAGGTGCCGCGGATGTGGAGGAAGATTCCCTGGGTGCGCGCGCGGTACCATATCCACGGAAAACTCCCGTCGGAAGCCATGGTCTTTTGCGGCATCGGAAATCCATCGCGGTTCACCAAGTTGCTCGTGAACGCCGGCGTGAACGTGCAGGGCGCGCGTTTTTTTCGCGATCACTGCGAATACGCGGCATCCGACGCGCGAAAGCTTCTCGAATGGCGAAGGCGCAACGGCGATCGCCTGCCGCTGCTGACGACGCTTAAAGACTACGTGAAGCTTTGGCCGCTTCTCGAAAGCCAGGGCGGCGTCGCGGGTTTCGAGCCGATGGCGGTCGAGATCGGGCTCGAGTTTCTGGAAAACGAAGATCTCTTGTGGAAAGCCGTGGACGCGACGGTGGTTCCATGAATTTTCTGGCTTCCGCCCTTCTTCGTGTTCCGGTTTTGGGCGCCGGCTTCACGGTTATGTTTCTTCCCCGAAGAGTCGAGCTTGCTGCCGGCCGCGCTTTGGGACGGCTTATTCATGCCGTCGGTTACCGCCGGGCGGTTTCGCGCGACAATGTCCGCCGGTGCTTTCCGGAACTCGATCAAAAGGCTTGCGAGCGGCTCCTTAAAAAAAATTACGAGCATTTCGGAATTCTGATGCTCGAGCTCCTGCATCTTTTTTCGCCGTTCCCGGGTCATTACCGCGGCTACGTCGAGCGCAATGCCCGCATCGAAGGGCTTGAACATTGGGAGCGCGCGCGCGCGAAAGGCCGAGGCGCGGTTTTTATCGCCTCTCATCTTGGAAATTGGGAACTCATGGTCGCGGTGGGCGCGCTTAATGGAATTCCCGTCACGATGGTGACCAAGCATCTTAAGCCGGAATGGCTCCACCGCCTTGCCGAGCGCGCGCGCGTGTCGACCGGCATCGAGCCCATCTACGAGCCGCGCACTTTGCCGGCGGTGCTGCGCGCGCTTCGGGCCGGAAAAGCGGTTGGTTTCATGATGGATCAGTACGCCGGCCCGCCGATCGGAATTCCAGTGAAATTTTTCGGCGTGGAGGTGGGCACGCTCGCCGCGGTCGGAACGCTCATCAACCGCACGGGCACGACGGTCGTCCCTGCGTTTGTCCGGCGTGATGCGCACGGCATAATCCACGTGCGGATCGAGCCGGAGCTTGAGGTGGGAAATTTTCTCCGGCATGCCGAACAAGGCGATGCGGGGCAAAGCGGCTCGCGGAAGGCCGACGTCCAAAGGACCACCGAGCTTCTCGCGCGGAAGGTCGAAGCGTGGGTGCGCGAGAACCCGGAGCAGTGGCTCTGGACTCACCGCCGTTTCAAGAATGTTGTGTGGCCCCGGGACTTAGCATAAACTTTTCAAGATGATTCCTCCAAAAGCTCTGATCCTGCTCTTGGCGGCTTTGATTCCAGCGAGCTGCGGCGGAAAGAAATTCCTGAATACGAAGCCTGGTGACGTCGTCATTCCGCAGGAGCTCGAAAAAACATTTGAAGTGCACGAATACAGCGGGATGCCTGGACCGGCGGTTCCTGAGCAGGAGGTAACGGTTCCGGCAGAGGCAAACAAAAAAATGGCGATCACGAAAAACGTCGCGAAGAAGGATAAGGAAAAGCCCGCCGCCAAGCCAGTCGAGGCCGCGAGAGCTCAACCGGGCGGATTCGTCATTCCGAATCGCCGCCCTCATCCCGATCCCGTCTGGATCGGCGAGAAAATCGTCATGGACGTGACCTGGCTCAAAACCCGCGCCGGCGAATTCACGCTTGAAGTGCTGCCGTTCAAGGAGATCAATCATCGCAAGGTCTACAACCTTCGAGGAACGGCCCGGACGGCCGATTTCTTCGCGTTCGTATACAAGGCCGAAGACATTATCGAAAGCTTCGTCGATTACGAAGGCTGGTTTCCGTACAAGTTCACGCTCACCGGAAACGAGAGCCGCTACATCCGCAAATACCTGGAGCTCTTCGATCATCACGCGAAACGGCAGTACGTCCATACGATGAATCAAAAACTGAAGACGGGCGAGGTGAGCGAGGAAAAAGGCTACAAGGAGCTGACGCCGCTCGCGCAGGATTCGATCAGCGCGCTTTATTTCGCGCGGACGCAAAAGTTGGAGCCCGGGACCACGATCCGTTTTCCGATGACGACGAACGGCACGGTTTGGGAAACGGAGGTGGTCGTACTGGGACGCGAGGAGCTCAGCACGCCGATGGGAAAGCTGCCTGCGATCAAGGCCAGGGTTCAAACGAAATTCAGAGGCGTTTTGCAGCAGAAAGGCGATTCGTTCATATGGTTCTCGGACGACGCCCGCCACTTTCCGCTCAAGTTCGAGGCTAAGGTCAAGATCGGCTGGGTCACGGGCATCGCCAAGAAAATCGAAAACGGCGCCGGGCCGGGTTGAAGAGCCGGCCGAATCCGATGCGCATCCTTGTCGTGCAAACCGCGTTCATCGGCGACGTCGTCCTGACGGCTCCGTTCCTGAGGGCCCTGCTTGAAAAATGGCCGGGCTGCGCGATCGACGTCGTTGCTATTCCGCAGGGCTGCGCGGTTCTCGAGGGCTTTCCCTCGCTGCGTTGTCACGCGCTCGACAAGAGAAGCGGCTTAAAAGGGATTCGTGACGTTCTCCGCTCGCTTGCGGCCGGGCACGAGGCGGACGAGTTCGACCTCGTCTTCTGCGTGCACCGTTCGCTGCGCTCGCTTTGGATCGGCCGGCGCGCGCGCGCGAAAAAACGGATCGCCTTCCGTTCGGCTGTGGCGCGGATGCTGGGATACAAAACGGTCCCATATCCGCCGTATTCGGAGGAGATTCATTATGCCGACAAGCCGATGGCCTTGCTCTTGGCGCTCGACAGTAACACTCCGCTTACTCTTCGCCCGACGCTTGCGGTTGCCGCCGCGGACGAAGCTTCAGCGAAATTGAAGATTGCGCCGCTCGGGCCCGAGCGGCGCTATATTGTGCTCAGTCCGTTTTCGGTTTGGAACACGAAGATGTGGTTCGCCGATCGGTTCGCGCGCGTGTGCGCGGAAATCGCAGCCCACCGCGACGTCGCGGTCGTCGTCACCGGCGGGGGGGCGGGCCGGGAGCGCGCCATCGGCCAGACGATCGTGGAAAAAATCGAACGCGCGGGAGGCCTTGCCGTTTCGCTCGTGGGCGCGACGACGATCGGCGAACTCAAGGCGCTCATCCGCGGGGCGGCACTCGTGCTCGCCAACGACTCGGCACCCGTTCACATCGCGTCGGCCTTCGACGTTCCGACGGTCGCGATCTTCGGCCCCACCGTGAAGAAATGGGGCTTCTTTCCGCTCTCGTCCCGCCACATCGTCATTGAGCGGCCCGGCGTGCCCTGCCGTCCGTGCGGCCTGCACGGGCCGATGAAGTGCCCGAAGCGCCATTTCCGCTGCATGAACGAGATTCAGGTTGAGGACGTCAGGCGGGCTGTGAAAAACTTGCTCGAGAGCGGGCCGGCACGAAAATGAAGATCGCGTTCAAACAACAGATCAAGCCTCTTTGGATTCTCTTCTCCACGCGCTGGGGCGGTGCCGAGCAGGTGGCGCTTTCCGACATGGTCGATCTCGCGCGCGAGGGTGTGGCGGTAAGTCTTCTCTGCGTCGAAGGAAGCCCGCTCCACGCGGCGGCGCTTCGGCACCCGCGCATTCACGTCCAGACGTTCCCCGCGCGCCTTCGGCGCCTTGATGTCGCGCTCATCGGCGAGCTTCGCGAAACCGTTTCGCGGCTTGACGCCAACATCGTCCTCATCAACGACGAATCGCTGCTCTGGTATCTCGTTCCGGCGCTGATCAGGCACCCGGAGGTCTCGCTCGTGGCGAGCCGGCATAATCCCGTCGAGAGCCCGTTCAAAAAATGGATGCGTGCGCCGCTCTACGGACGTGTCGACTATCTGACCGTCTTGAGCGAAAGCGTGAGAAGCAGCGTGCTTTCCAACGTTCCGATTCCCGAACGCAAGATCAAGGTGATCAATCTCGGTCTTGACTTCACCCGGTTTGACTCGAGTTACTCGAACGGACAAGCGATGCGCGCGTCATGGGGAGCCGGCACGGAAACCGTCGTGATCGGCTCGGTGGGGCGGCTCTCGCCCGATATCGGGCAAGACACGTTCTTGAAAGCCGCCGCGGGCCTCATGAAGTATCGCGAACGCAACTTCAGGTTCGTGATCGTGGGCGAGGATCCGCTTGTCGCTTCCGATGAGTACATCGCCGAGCTCAAGGAGCTCGTCCGTCAGTTTCACATGGACGACTTCGTGACGTTTGCATCTTTGGGTGACAACCTTCCCGAAGTGATGGCGGCCTTCGACATCTTTGTGATGCCGGGCCGGGAGGAAGTGCCGGGCCTAGGCGCCCTGGAAGCGTTGGCCATGGAGCGCCCGGTCGTGCTTTCCCGGGTGGTGGGCTCGGAAGATATCGTTGGAAATCAAGAATTTGGGCTTCTTGTTCATCCCGAAGACGCGTTTGACCTGCAGCAAAAGATCCGCACCTTGCTCGAGCATCCAGCGATGCGTCAAGAAATGGGTATCAACGGTCGAAAGTACGTGCTCAAACATTTCGATAAACGGACACGTTTTTTGCGCACAGTCGAAGTCTTCGAACGTTGCATGAAACGACGCTTTGCGCGCTCCGGCGAACTCAAAGAATAATCTTTGAATTCAAGCCGTTTGCACGTATAAACAGCACTCCAACAAATCGAAAGGGGAATCCATTGAAATGATGGCATTTGAAGGTACTAATGCGGGCGATCAAACCGCGAAGAAAGCGAAGGTGAATATGGCCGGAAAAAAAGACACGACAAGTTGGATGGATCAGTTCGAGGAAGCCACGGGCGCCACTGAAGAAACCAAGACCAACGGCCAGTACACCGAAGAAGGTCGCTCGTTTACCGAGCTCTATGAACAGAGCGTCACCGCGAACAACGTCGGCGAAGGCGAAGTGGTCGACGGCGTGGTGATCAATGTCGGCCAGGACTATGTGACGGTCGATATCGGTTACAAGAGCGAAGGCCTCGTGCCCATCTATGAATTCAAAGGTCCAGACGGTACCGTCGACGTGAAGGCCGGCGACGTCATCACGGTTTACCTTGAGCGCATGGAAAGCGACACGGGTTTCATGCAGCTTTCCAAAGACAAAGCTCAGATCATCAGGGCCTGGGATGAAATCAGCCAGGCCTGCGAAAAAGATCAGCTCGTCGAAGGCACGGTCATCGCGAAGGTCAAGGGCGGCTTAAGCGTTGATATCGGAGTGAAGGCGTTCCTTCCTGGTTCGCAGGTTGACGTGAAGCCGGTGAAGAACCTCGACAAGTACATCGGCAAGAAGCTCAAGTTCAAGATCATCAAGTTCAACAAGAAGCGCGGCAACATCGTTCTCTCGCGTCGCGCGATCGTCGCGGAAGAGAAAGAAAAAATGCGCGTCGAAACGCTCTCGACGCTGCAGGAAGGGCAGATCATCGCCGGTACGGTCAAGAACATCACCGATTACGGCGCGTTCATCGACCTGGGCGGCATGGACGGGCTTCTGCACATCACCGACATGAGCTGGGGCCGCGTGAAGCACCCAAGCGAACTTTTCCAGGTGGGCGACGAGATCAAGGTGAAGGTGCTCAAGTACGACCGCGAGAAGGAGCGCATCAGCCTTGGCTTAAAGCAGGTATCGCCCAATCCGTGGGAAGAGCTCTCCACCAAGATCAACGTTTACGACCGTGTGAAGGGCAAAGTCGTCTCGATCAAAGACTATGGCGCGTTCGTCGAACTTTCGGAAGGCATCGAAGGCTTGATCCACGTCAGCGAAATGAGCTGGCGGCGCGACGTGAAGCATCCGTCGAAGCTCTTAAACGTTGGCGATGAAGTCGAGTGCCAGGTGCTCGAGATCGACGCGAAAAACAAGCGGCTTAGCCTGGGCTTGAAGCAGCTTCAG
Organism: Deltaproteobacteria bacterium; assembly: GCA_016186905.1. GTDB lineage: Bacteria > Bdellovibrionota > UBA1018 > UBA1018 > UBA923 > JACPKS01. Next base: position 24,223 of record JACPKS010000008.1, on the reverse strand, counting down.
GAGAATCCGTGGACCGCGCTCGAGAAGAAATATCCCGCGGGCCAGATCGTCGAAGGCGAAATCAAGTCGGTTACCGACTTCGGCCTCTTCGTCGACATCGGCGAGGGCATCGACGGTTTGATCCACGTTTCGGACCTGACGTGGCAGAAGAGCAAGGCCGGCGCCGGCAATCCGCTCGAGAAGTTCAAGAAGGGCGACAAGATCAAGTCGATGGTTCTTTCGATCGACAAGGAAACCGAGAAGTTCAGCCTCGGAATCAAGCAGCTTGAGCGCGATCCGTGGGAGAACGTTCGCACGAACTACAAGGTCGGCAGCGCGATCGAGGGCAAGGTGACCAAGGTCACCGATTTCGGCGCGTTCGTCGAGATCGAGGAAGGTATTGAAGGCCTCGTCTACGTGAGCGAGCTCTCCGACCAACGCGTCGACAAGCCGTCGGACGTGGTGAAGGTCGGCGACGTCGTTCGCGCGGAAGTGATCACGCTCGATCCGAAAGAGCGCCGCATCGGTCTTTCGATGAAGAAGCTCAAGACTTCGGAAGAGCGCGCGGCTTACGCGACTTACGTCAATCAGAAAGACAAGAAGACGTCGCTCGGCGACCTTCTGGGCGAAAAGCTCAAGGGCGCGCTCGGCGGCAAGGACGACGAGAAAGAGGAAGACTGATTTTTCGCCGGATTTCATTTAGGCGAATGATTTTAGTCTAAACGGCAAACGGAAAATCTTACCTTTTCAACCATGCTGCCGTGAGCCGTTCGTCAAGAGTCACGAGATCAAGACTAAGCGAGATAGCTAGCCAGAAGTAGCTTGCATCGTAAATTGTCAGACTATACTTTTCGGCGATTTCAACGACGGAGCTAATTGGCACGTCAATGCGCTCAAAGACGGATTCGCAATAGATCCGATAGCACTCATCAAGTTGCCGTCTGAGGTGAGGGTACGCTTTTATTTTTTTGAGGTAAACCGAGCCGATCTCGTAGTCGATCAAAGCAGGTGCCACCCAAGAGCGTTTCGATAATTTTCGCTCAAGAAACTCAGCTTTCGGCTCTCGAAAAAAAATCGCGCTGATGGCGGAAGCATCCACTACGAGTCGAGCCAGAGGCGAGCTCGCTGGTTTAGCGGCTGTTTCTGTCACCACGGATCGCTTCCGTCGAATCAGAAGCCGTTCTGATTTCGATTTGCCTAAGTTTACGAATGGATTCATCCACAGTTAGCGGGCGGGGTCCTTCAAGACTCTCCTCAAGAATGGTGATCAGCTCGCCCTGAAGCGAACGGTGGTTTTTCGCCGCCCTCTTGCGCAACTTCTCCGCTAACGTATCGGGAACCGCTTTAATGGAAAGGTTTACAGGCATAACGACTCCTTATAGGATCCACTTTAGAGCCAAAATGGATCAGTGTCAATACCGGTGAAGTACGAGCGAATTGAGTCAACACGGCCTGGAGATATCCAACTCTTTGAAATATCAAGCAATTCGTCTGCTGCTGCAGTGACACAGTTGTTGACGTGCCTGGGGGGGGGTAGACTTAGACTAGCGAACTAAGCTTAAAAAAAGGGGAGTGATGTATGAAAAAAATCGTAATGCTAATGCTAATGCTAATGGGAGCAGCCTTGGCGATTTCTCAGCCAGGCTGGGCGAAGAACTATTGCGGGAAACTCAAGGGTACGGCGTGCGCGGGTGGGGGAACATATCAAAATGGAACCGCAAGTTGTTTTTGTGAACCGAGAAGGAGCAATACGCCAATGTTCACCGCACCCTGCCCCTCTTGGACACACACTATATCTTGTACGGGCGGACTCGAGTCCCACACCACCCTCAAAAATTATACCTACTATTACGACACCACGGTATGCACTTGCACAAAACGCCCCCCCAAGCCGGCTAAGCAAGGACAGTAGGGGAACAGTAAAGTTGAGAATCCCCGGGAATCAGCCAGCTAAGCCGTCGCCGCGACCAGTTTCGTTTTATGCTTTCTCGGCTGAAACGGAATGAAACCCAGCGCCTCCGAAGCATTCTGGGCGACATAACGGCAAACCGCTCGAAACTCCCGGCCCCGCTCCACGATTCGTATTCTTAAAGGCGCAGCCGGGAAACTGGCTGCGCCGATCGCTAATGCGAAGCATTTCACACTGAACAGCAAGCGGAAGACATTTGGGACTGTTGAAAAACTCGATCCGCTAAATTTTTTGGAGGCTCATCCGCTTTTAAATTTGAGCTGAGGATCTCTTTTTTCTGGTAAGCTGTCTTTTTCAACAGGCCCGTTTGTCATCCGAGCGCCTGCGAAGGACTCAAGCGCCAGTCTTAGCCAGTTCTTCTCGAATAAGTTTTCTAATCCTTTTCTCTTCGTCTGATCCAAAAATAGCGTTTCGAAGGATTTGGTTCAAATACGTTTGATAAGGAAGATCTTTTTGGGCCGCTCGTTTTCGAACTTCATCAAGCAAATCCATTCCTACCCACATGGTAATCCTCGCTTTGACATTTTTTGGCTCAAAGGCGTCTTCGGGAATATCCACGTTTCCTAACTTAATCTTTGCTTTCATCTTGGATTTCATGCCAGCGCTCCATTAAAAAAGATTGATATCGGCCCAAAGCTTTTTGTATCCGGTTCAGTGCGATTTCGGAAAACCCCGTGCTAGCAAGGCATTCCAATGTCCTCAGATCAAAACTGGCCTTGGCTCCGGGCTTTTGAACATGGCAATGAGGTCCATGCGGCTCTTTCCAATGAATCCTCACGTCAATATCCAGTTCCTAAATCCTGAGAACCCTAGGTGACATACATATTATGTACATAAAACTGTGTATACTGTCAACCATCCAAATCCCGTCCCGGTTTTTACTGTTCGTAAACTCCGAAAAACCACGCGAAAAAAACTCTAACTCGCGGATTTTAAAATAAAAAAAATGTAGTCCCGCCGACATGACTGAAATACGCAAGCTGGGCGATTTTTAGCCAGAAAAGGAGATGGAGAGCCCGGTCCAATCGTCATCTGGAGAGGCTTGCAGCGACTGACGGATATTACTGAGGATTGGCTCTTGTTCAATGGAACCACGACATGTGGGTAATAAAAAGCGCGCGACAAGTGTTTTGATCGAAACAGTCTGCAATTAGGCTAAGCCGTCGCAGCGACCAGTTTCGTTTTATGCTTTCTCGGCTGAAACGGAATGAAACCCAGCGCCTCCAATGTGTTCTGGGCGACATAACGGCAAACCGCTCGAAACTCCCGGCCCCACTCCACGATTCGCGTAAACGGACGAGCATCCCAAAACTTCAATCCCAGGGCCTTGCCGCGTTCCACGCCCAACGTCATCCGCGCGATGATTCCTGAAATCGCCCGTAAATAAGCCCGAAACGCCTTTCGAGACCGCGTGACGACAAGCAGGTGCAGGTGATTTCCGCTGTTCGCGTAACGATAAACTCGAACGCCCGCGTGATCCCCCAGCCGATGGACCAAGCGCTCGATCTTTCGCGCCCGGCTGGCGGCGAGAAACGAGCGCTCGCCCTTCGCGTGCGATGATCGCATCACGATGTGGATCGGCCGCCTGATCGAAATGGGGCGCGGCTCCCTCGGATTGCCTTTAACAAGGCTTCCGCCGAACTGTTTGAAGCCAAGATTTTCGAAACCCGGAAGAAAATTTTGAATTCGGCGCGACATCGCTTCTGTTTATAACTGGAATTCAGCGATGTCAATTTTTAATACTGGTTCATGACGCGATGTTTGCGATTAAATGAAAGCAGCCATGCAGGGGTCCGGTTGGTGCCGCTTTCGCGCAGCCGCGGGCACTTTCGGCCTCGCCTGCCCGTCAAATCATCAGAATTGCCCAAAACTCCCCCGCCGGTTAGACTCTTCGAATATGGGAATGCGTAAAAATCCTCTTGTAGTCGTTCTCGCGGTGTCCTTTGCGTTTTTCGTGCTCTTCGTCGTCATGGCCGCCTATTTTCTTGGCGGCTTGGGGCCCGGCGGGCTGGAATCCTCGACCCAGAAAAAGCTGTTCGGCAAATCCAACGCGGTCGGAGTGATCGAGGTCAAGGGCGCGATTCTCGATTCCAAGAAGGCCGTCGAGCAGATCGAGGGCTTCGTCGACAACGCCATGATCAAGGCGGTCATCGTGCGGATCAACTCGCCGGGGGGCGCCGTGGCGCCATCCCAGGAAATTTACGGCGCCGTGAAGAAGCTTGCCGCGAAAAAACCAGTCTTCGCTTCGTTGGGAAGTGTCGCGGCAAGCGGCGGCTATTACGTCGCGTGCGGGGCCAAGAAAATTTACGCGAATCCTGGCTCGATCACCGCGAGCATCGGCGTCATCATGCAGTTCGCCGACATGTCGAAACTCTTTCAGTGGGCGAAGATGAATCCGTACAACATCAAAACCGGGAAGTTCAAAGACATCGGGTCGCCGAACCGCGAGATGACCGACGAGGAAAAAGCGCTGCTTCAGGCCATGGCCAACAACGTGCTCTCGCAGTTCCGTTCAGCCGTCGCCGAGTCGCGCGGGCTTGCGATGGACAAGGTGATCGAAATTTCCGACGGCAGAATCATGTCGGGCGAGCAAGCGAAGTCGGTGAAACTCGTCGATGAGCTGGGCGGATTCCGTGATGCCGTGGATGCGGTCGCCAAAGAGGCCGGCATCAGCGGCAAGCCGCGCCTGATCTACGCTTCAAAGAAAAAGACACTCTTCGTGCGACTGTTTGAAACGGATGATGACGGCGACTCGGATTCCTCCGAGAGCCGCGGCGGTGTCGCGGGTCTTCTCGCGAATCTTCTTACGCGGGTTGCGGCCAGGGCCGCAAGCGGAGCCGCTGCCGATCTTTCTCACGCGCTTTCCGAGCGCGTGGATTCGCCGGGACTGCAATTCATGATGCCACAGCTGGGGCGCTAGTGCATGCCAGGAGCCTGTCCGCGTAATCCTTTCTGCTGCGAAAAGCCCCTGCGGCCTGCGACGTCGTCAGCAAAGGCAAAAAGTCCTCAACGGCCCGCACCGGGGCCGCCTCCGGGCTTTTTGCCTTCGCTTCCTGGTCTCGGCTCGCAGGTTGCTTTTCTCGCGGCGAAAGATTACGCGGACAGGCTCCTAGGCATTTTCGTGCTGGGAACACTGTTTGCCGCCCTGGCATGGACGGCGGCCTGGGCCGCACCTGCCGACACGGGAGTACCGGTTGAGAACGAGGTCCAAAAGCTCGAGCATGGGCTGAAAGGCGGAAAGCTTCGAGGCGAGCAGCGCACGCGCCTCGCGGAAATTTATTTCCTCACCTCCCGTTGCAAGGAAGCGAAGGATCTTCTGGAAGAAGAGCCGCAGCTGCATCCCGAGATTCTCTGCGCGTGCGGAAGCACCGCGTGCCGGCCCGATACGGATGTCGGCAGGCTTGCACGCCTGCGCGTACTTCTTGAAAAGCCGATGCCGTTCGAGTCAGATGCCGTGCAGGCATTTTGGACGAAACTGCGCGATCTTCCCGAAGCGAAGTATCTCGCGCTCAGGTCATTGCGCGAGCGTTTGAAGCGAAATGAGGAATTGCCCGCGCGGCTGCAAGCCCGAATGAGGGAATGGGAAGACGGCCTCGAGTCATTGGAGCCCGGTTCGCGATGAATGATGCACGCGCCGCGCGGCATGTGGCGCCGGAAGCCAGGCTCTTGGCGCTCGACTGGGTGCGCGTCGTTCTGATCCCGCACGCTCGCGAGCGCAAGGCGAATCCCGAGTCTGAGGTTTTGGCGCGTGCCGATGCTCTGGGCCGCGAGGACCGCGCGCTTTTTCAGGAACTGACGATCGGTTTGATGCGCGAGTGGGGATTCTTGAACGAGGTGCTCTTGAGGTTTGCCAAGAGGCCTCCACGCGAAAAGCTTCGAAATCTGGTTTTGCAGTCGGCCTATTCGCTTCTTTTTCTGGACCGGATTCCCGCGTACGCCGTGTTTTCGGAAGCGAAAAGACTCGCATCCTTGCTTGGGCTGTCCGAGCATGAGGCCGGATTCGCGCACGGCGTGCTGAAACAAGTCGAGCGCAACCGCGAAGCGATCCTGAAGGAGCGAGCCGACGCGATGGCGAAGTTGAAAGACGGCGCGCGTCCTTCATCGGCGTTCGAGTGGGCGGTTTTGAATTCGTCTGGCGAACTCCTGCGGATGTTGAATTGGTGCGCTCCCGGCGAAACCGAGGCCGATGCGCAGTCGCGCGCGGTTCGCGCGCTTGCCGCGATGAAAGAGCCGCTTCCGCTCGTGGGCTACGTGCTTCCGGGAATGAAGCCCTCGCGCGAGTACGCTCGGCTTGGCAGCACCATCGCGCCGGATGCGTTGATTTTAGATGCGGCCGCGATCCGAGAAGATCCTGCCGTGCGGGTGCAGGGCGAGGTGAGTCAGTGGGTTTGTCTTGAAGCCGCGAAGTGGATCGCCGGGCGCGCACGCGAATCATCCGCGCCCGTTCGCGTTCTTGAAATGGCTTCGGGTAAAGGCGGAAAACTTCTGGGGACGCTTGCGGCGCTGGCGCGTCTGTCTTTTAGCGCACCTGAGTCGCGAACTTTTGGCGCGCCTGAGGTGCAACCTTTTACCGCGCCTGAGGCGCGGCCGGATTCGCGCGGGGTATTTTCGCGATTGGAGTGGTGGGCCGCCGACTCCTCCGATACGCAGCTGCGCTTTTTTGAGCGTGACGCCTTTCCGCGTGTGCGTGAACTTTGGCCGGATGCTCGTGTGCGAGTCTTGCGGACGGATTTTTCCGATGCCGCACGCCTGCCGGTCGAATTTTCAACGCCGTTTGATCTTGTCTGGCTCGATGCGCCCTGCACCGGCTTCGGCACGCTCGCGAAACACCCGCAGATCGCCTGGACCCGCGGCCTTCACGCCCGCCGGGAAGCTGAGTCGATGGCCGCGCTCCAACACGGTCTCGTCGAAAAATCCGCGGGCTTTCTCGCGTCCGGCGGTACTTTTTTATATTCCGTGTGCACACTTACAGAACCTGAGACTTCCGGCGTGACGCATTTCGCGAATCAAAAACTTCGCGGGGAGCCTGTATGGGAGCGCGTGCTTTGGCCTGGCGACTCGTCCACCCCGGCCTCGGAAGGATTCTATGCGGCGTTGTTGCAAAAACCGGCCTAACCGCGCGGCAACGCGCAGGATCCAAGTAGCTATCTTCGACGCCAGTTACGATAAATTGCCATAGTCCCGATCTCCACTCAAAAATATTGACCATTAATTATGACTATAGTACTATTTAAATAGTATGAAAAAGCCTCGAACCACCACAATTAGCGTTTTCAAAGCCAAAGCGCTTCGGATGATCGATCAGGTCGCGCGAAGCGGGGAGAGACTCGTCGTTCAGCGGCATGGCAAACCTGTTGTCGCCGTGGTGCCGCTTGAGCCGAGCGGAAAAGCAGTTCCTGGACGCCTGCGCGGCACGGTGATCGACGAGAAGAATGTCGTTTCTCCGCTCGGCGCCAAACTGTGGTCGGCTGCTGACGACTGACAGCGGCGTTCCATGAATTACCTGCTCGATACACATACGTGGATTTGGTGGAACACGGCGCCCGAAAAGCTCTCAAGGGGAGTTCGTACAGCGATCGAGCATCCGAAGAAAAACGATGTATTGCTCTTGTCGGCGATATCAATCTGGGAGGTCGCCAAGCTCATTGAGAAACGACGCTTTCGCATCAATATCGACACGCGTCTTTGGGTGGAACAGGCGTTGGATATTCCAAGGCTGAGGATAGCGGAACTGACGCCGGAGATCGCGGTGCATTCGACGGAGCTTCCACGACCCATTCACGATGACCCGGCTGACCAGATTATCCTCGCGACAGCGCGCATCGAAAACGCCGTGGTGCTCTCGAAAGACCGTTTGATTCTCGATTATCCTAATGTAAAGGCGGAGTGGTAGGCGTATTTTAGTGTGGAGCTTCGTGTCGCGGCTCGCGAAGGTTCGAAGCTACCGCGCCTAATCACGCGCCTTGGATTAAATTGGAACGAGTACAAACGTCTTCTTCCCAAGGCTGGCAAATCCATGAAATCACGGATAAAGGTTGGTCCCGCTCTCCCAGCGCCTGCCTGCGATTGCTAGAAGGTGCTAACTAACTTTTTACAGCGGGATGCGGCATTTGCGATCACTGACGCGCTATGATAAGCCTCGCCCATGTCCTCGAATCTTCAGGGAAATCTTAAAAACTACCGCGACTGGTACGCGCGCGTATACCCTGAACTTACTGGCCACGGCCTTTGGCTGCGCGGCGAGGAAATCAACACGCTTGCCCGCGAGGAATTTGAAAAGCGCCCCTTGCGCGTGCTCTTCGCTCGCCTTTCGACGTATTTCGACACGGGCTACTCGTTCACTCACCAGATTCTCTATCAAATCGCTGCGAACACGCCGGGCGTGTTTCCGGACCTTTCGTATCTTCCGCCGAAACAGGACGCCGCGGCCTTCGCGCGCGAAAACATCCCGTGGTTTCTCGGTACGAAAACAAAACATGGCCCTGAAGCCTTTGACCTTATCGGAATTTCCAACTCGATCGTGCAGGAGCTGATCAACCTGCCTTCGTTTCTCGCAAAGAGCGGCATCCCCCTGAAAAAATGCGAACGTATGGCGCGCGCCGATCTGCCTCTGATTATTCTCGGAGGCGCGAACGCGCTTTATTCCACCTGCCTTTGGAGCGAAAATCCGCTCGTCGACGGCGTTTTCGTGGGAGAAAGCGATGCGGCTCTTCGTGGAATTCTCGAAATCTGCCGCGACGGGAAAGCGGCTGGAAAATCCAAAGGCGAGATTCTCGCTGGGCTTGAGTCGATCGACGGTTTCATCCAGCCCGAGAATCCACGCGCGACGAAAAAAAGTTTTATTCCCAATCTCAACCAAAGCGAAGCGCTCGAAAACGGCCCGGTCTATTACATCGAAGAGCAGCTCGGGAACAGTCACCTGCAGATCAGCGAAGGCTGCCCGTGTTTTTGCAGTTTCTGCGCGGAATCCTGGGACCGCAAACCCTACCGCGAGCGCGGAGCCGCCGAGCTTCGCGAAGTCGCCCTGCGCGCGAAGGCCGCGATGGGCCTCGATCGCATCGACATCTACAGCTTCAACTTCAACATGCACTCGGGCCTCTATGAAATTCTCTGGGATCTCGTCCCGGGCTTTCGCGGCGTGGGACTGAAGAGCCAACGCTTCGACCTGCTCGCGCACGATCCGCGGATGGTGGAGTTTCAGCATGCGATCGAAAAAGCCTCGCTGACCTGCGGCCTGGAAGGCATCTCCGCGCGTCTGCGAAAATACCTGCACAAGAACCTTGAGCCCGGGCAGCTGCACAAGAGCTTGACTGCGATTTTCAAATCCAAGGCGCGCGAACTCAAAGTATTCCTGATCGCGACAGGGCTGGAGGAAGAACAAGACTTCATCGCGCTCGAAGATTTGCTTGACCGCCTCGGCGGGATCCGCGCGGCCGCGCACGCCACGACCCGCGTGATTTTTTCGATGACGCCGCTCGTGCGTTTTCCGTGGACGCCGCTCGAGTTCGAGAACGCGCCCCATCCGAAGCACTACGAAAAAATTATCGCCAAAGCCGCGGCGAAAGCGCGCGCGGCGGGATTCGAGTTTCGCGAGTCGGCCAACCTGCCGGAGTATTGGGTTTCGCAGCTTCTCGCGCGCTCTGACCGGCCCGCGATCACGCAAGCGCTGCTCGACTCCATCGCGCGCACGGGGTTCGTGTATTACCGCGAGGTCACGCCCGCGTTCATGGGCGCGTTCGAGACCGCGCTCCGCGCGCGAGGGCTCGACCCCGAAGCGCTGCTGAAAGGTTTTACGCTTGAGGAGAGCCGCTCAAAACCCTGGGCCCGGATCGAAACCGGCGTGAAGCGCGAATTTCTTTGGCAAGAAGTACAGCGCGCGCGGGTCTTCGTCGAAACCGATTACTGCCTTGGGCGGGCGTGGACGAAGGCGAAGTGCTTTCACTGCGGTGGATGTCCTACCCGTTTTCACGCGCGCGACATCGTGCTCTCGCGGCAAAAACGCGAATACTCGCTCGAACAGTTCAAAGTACGCGTCCAGGATGCGCGAAAAGCCGAGCGGATCGTGGAATTCGAGGTGAGCGCGGGGGAGGCGGCCCGCGGCGTTCCTCGAAAAATGCTTGGCGTCGCGCTGGCTCGTGCGCTGATGCTGAGCGATTCGGCCCTGCCCCCGCTTTATCGCGGATACGCGGGCTCGTTCTGGTCGCAGGATGAAAAACCCGCATGGGTTACCGGCGCGGATCTGCTTCGATTGAAATGGAACGAAGGCGCGATCGAGCTTCTGTCGGCGCGTTTGCGCGATCCGGCTTTCGTGCGCTTAGTTAATCGCGAAATGGGCGGGTGGGGAAGCGTGAAGGGGATACTGGGCGCGGACGGCTTCGCCCGGGCCGCGCCCGCTGGGTTTCCGGGAATCCTCCGCCTCGAATCGCCGTACGATTTCAACGGTGATGCCACGCTCAAAGCGCTGGGGCTGAAGCATACGCTCAAAAAACTTCCGGATGGATCGTATGATTACGCGCTGATTCCCGCATCGCTGAAAAAAGGAGTTTTCGCCCGGCTTGTCGTTCGGCGGAGAGCGAAGGACGGCTGCGAGGTGATCGTGGCGCCTGGGCCGAAGCTCGATGTGCAAGAATTTGTCCGTCGTTCTTTTCGCGTGCCGACCTCCAATCACCGGGTTCGCGTGCGAATCCACGCCGAAGGCACATGGCTGGGCGCCGCGAATGACGCGAAGACCGTTGCCGAACGGCCTGCCCTTCTGTATTCCTGAAATATGCACAAGGTTTCGATCATCGTTCCCGTTTACAACGAGGAGGCGCATCTCGCGCAGGTGATCGAGATGCTCATGCGTTCGCCGGCTCCGGTCAGCCCGGCGACGGGCGCTCCAGTTTCGCGAGAGTGGATTTTCGTGGACGATTTCTCGAAGGATCAGAGCCTTCGCATCCTCAATAAGATGGCGGTGAGGCATGGCTTTCGCGTGCTCGCGCAGCCCCGTAACCACGGAAAAGGCGCGGCGGTCATCCGGGGCATTCACGAGGCCACGGGGGAAGTCATTCTCGTGCAGGACGCCGATTTCGAATACGATCCGGCCGATCTGCCGGCGCTCATCGCGCCGATTCTGGAGGGCCGAGCCGACGTCGTGTACGGGAGCCGCTTCAAGAAAAGCGCTTCGCAGGTGCATCGCACGTATCATTACTTCGTGAATCGCTTTCTTACGCTCGTGAGCAACTTGTTTTCGGGCATTTATCTCACCGACATGGAAACCTGCTACAAGGTGTTTCGCGCCGATCTCATCAAGGCGATGAATCTCAAGTGCCAGCGGTTCGGTATCGAGGTCGAGATGACGGCTTACGTGGCTAAAATCCGCGCGAGAATTTTCGAGCTTCCGATCTCTTATTTTCCCAGAACTCGTCTGCAAGGGAAAAAAATCGGGTGGAAAGACGGTGTGGCAGCACTTTACTTTCTCGTCCGCTTCAATTGCTTCACTTCGATCGCGAAAGCGTTTACGAGAGTTCCCGCGCGCTACCTGGGCGCGTCGGAGGCGGCGTCGGCAAGTGCCGAGCCAGAGGTCATCGCAGCCGAGCCCGATCCAGGAAAAGGGAAGTCATCGGGTTAAGTATGGCGCCCTTGAGCTTCGGGCTCATGAGGTACTCGTACGAACGGTTTTGATCATATAATCCATGCGTCAAATATTTTAGCAGGATGCTAAAATATTGGCGCAAGCCCGGAGGGAGCGAGCACAAGACGTGCGAGCTCAAAATCTGGAGGGTGTGTCAAAGTGGCCGGTGTCAGCTCGCCCCGGGGTCATTGCACACTGGTCTACAAGTCTGCCTACGTTTAGAAGCTGCATAAAATTACATAATAAAATCAACATATTGGTATATTTTTCCTATTGGCACTGAACTTGAAAATAGTGAGTACAGTGGTTGTTGCTGAAAAGGGTATTCAGCAAGCGGAACGTACGCAGAGCGGTCACCCAAAGCCCCATCTCGTTTAATCCCCAGGGTCATTTTATCACGTCGGCTCCGCTGGTTTCCCGAAAGGGAAACCAGCCGGCACCTTTTTTTCCGATACACTTCGCAATACTCGAAAAAAAAGAGTCAGCGCTTTTTCCAGATGATCAGTCCGTCGCGATCGACGACCTTGTCGTACGAAGCCGAATCCATCGCCGCGACATCCTGCAGAAGATTCGGAGTGCCATAGCGGTCGATCCCTTCGCTCAAGTCCACCGCCACATAGTCGGCTGTTGGAGGGCCGGCGAGCAGGAACGCGTCTTTTCGATGCGTGAGATGCGGATGGAGCGCGCTCTGTGTTGCGACGGAGGCTTCCCGCGGAATCTTCTGGAGCTCTTCCGAAACCATCCGGTGGTGAGCGCCGGGCACGAAGGCGCGCAGGTCGTGGACGGGGCTTCGGCCGTAAAAAAACAGGAATGAAAGCAGTATGCACGCCGCAGGCGCGCTCCCAAGCGCGCGCGAGCGTTGGCGCGAAAGCGCCAGGGCAAGCGAATAGAAAAGAAACGGTATGATGACGCACTCGTAATGAAATCCGACCGAATGAATTCCCAGCACCACGTTCATCGCGAATCCCGCGAGGGCGATCAGAAACGGAATGGGCGCGGACCGCGCGAAAAACAGAAACGGCGTGAATACGATCAGAAAATATTTCAGCGTCGACGCGTTCAGGAATTGCTTCGCGAGGTAAGCGAAAAAATCGAAGGGATGTTCCAGCGCGAAAGCGAAAAGCCCCGTTCCCGATTGCGCCATCGCGCCCATCCGAAACGCGAAACGAGTCTTGCCGGAACCTCCCGAAAATATCGGCGTGAGCTCCTGATTGACGAGACAAAAGACCGCCAGCGAGCTCACGAACAAAACCGCGCCGTGAAAGCGAAGCCGGCGCGGGCGAACGCCGGCCGTGCCAGCGGGACGCAGTGATCGCGGCGCAAGACAAGCCCAGGCGCCGAGAAGCGCCGTGAAAAGCGCGGCGTTTTCTTTCACGAACCACGAGAACGCGCAAAGAAGCCAGAACACGGTCGTTCTCGCGGTCGCAAGCGCCAGAAGGGCTCCGAGAAAAACAGGGACGAAAAGATTATCCTCGCGGAAGTCGAACGTATTGGCCGCACGCAGCGGTTGGTAGAGCAAAAAACAGAGCGAGAGAAGAATCGGGGCTGGGGCGCGAACGCCAAGCGCGAGTGCGAGGCGGTACAAAAGCCATGCGCTCCCGCCAAGAATCAGGCTTTGAACGAAAAAAAGCGCGTAAACCGAATCCCATACGCGATAAACGGGCGCAAACAGCGCGATTGCAGGCGCGAAATGTTCGCCAAGATAGGTTTGGTTCACGGCAAGGCTGGAGTGCAGAAAACCCACGCGAAAAGTGCTCCAGATCGGCTGGTCGAGATAGCTTAAGTCGTAAGCGTTCGCGTGAAACGAAGCGAAACGCCAGGCGGAGACCCCGGTTTGAAGAATGACGTACGCGGCGATGGCGCCCGCGAGGACGGCGCCGGGCTTACGCTCGAGAATTTCGAGTCCGCGCCGCGAGCAAGCGAGAATGGCTTCCGGAAAATATCCGCCCGCGAGTCTGTGGCGCGTGAGTGCTAACGCGAAAAGCGCGAGCGCGAAGGCATCGACTTGAGAGATTTCGACCTTGAATTCCGGGCCTGTAAAATGAGCGCCTCCGGTGAGAAGCAAAACCCCGATCAGAATCGCGAGCGCCGACATCAGGGCATCCAGCGCGCGCGTCATGTCGCTTTCTTGCGAAGCTCTGAACCATCCCATTCAAGATCTTGCTGCTGCTTCACGCAGTATTTGTTCGCATCGTCGCAGACATAGAGAGTCACTTTAAACGGCAGCGGCGGGCGAGCGTTGACGACGTCGAATCGAATTTCATCTTTGGTCGCGGAAGCGGGTTTGATGGATTTTTTTTCGGCGATCTTCATCCGCATCGGCGCTTTCAAGTTAAAATGATGGCCGGCGGGCGGTTTCGCCGCAAGCGTGAGTGCACGAGTTTTGGCCGGCGCGTGTGATGCGATGATGACGGCTATCGTGAACAGAGGGATCGGCGTCATTGTCGTTTCACTCGCTCAAGAAGCGCGTGGACCGCCTCAAAGGTGCCGTCGAGGTTGTCGACGTGCACCCAGTGGCCGGCGCCCGGAATAACCGCCAATTCCGCGCGAGGATTTTTCCGCGACATGGCATCGTGTTCTTCCGAGGTGAAATGCCGTGATTCAGCGCCTTTCGCCACGAGTAACGGAGCGCGCAGCGAGCTCCACGCGTCGCTATGGTCGATTTTGAGCGAGTCGAGAAGGCTTTCGCGCACTCCGCGGAGATCGAAGATCCAGCGCATTCGTCCGTCCCGGGATCGGAGATTCGAAAGAAGAAACTGTTCGAACACAGCCCTCTCGCGCCCCTGCAGCGGCAGGTTCGCGGCGAGGAAAGCCCGCGCCTCTTCTTTTGAGACAAACGACTCGGGAAGCGGATCGATGATCGCGTGCAACGCGGCCATTCCGCGCGCGTTGGTTTGCGTCCCGACGTCGAGAAGGCTTACGCTTAAAGTTCTTTCCGGCGCCTTTGCCGCCGCGAGCACGCAGACGCGGCCGCCAAGGCTGTGGCCGACGAGGTGGGCCGCGCGCAACCCTTCCCCATCGAGAATACCGAGCAGATCCGACGCCAAAAACCCGAGGGCATACTGGTCGGGTTGAAAATGCGGACTGTGACCGTGGCCCCGCTGATCGTAGGCGACGGTGAAATAGCCGGCGCCGGCGATCTTCTCTTGCAATCGCCGCAGATTGCGGGCGCCGCCGAGAAGCCCGTGCACGAGCACGACGGCGGGAAGGCTTCGGTCTCCTCGGGTAAACGTATGGAGTTTCATGACAGAGAGTCGAGCGCGCCGCTTCGTTCAAGCTCGGCGAGCTCGGTGTAACCTCCGATGAATTTGCCGTCGATGAAGATCTGCGGCATCGTTTTGAATCCCGTCTCGCGCTCAAGGCGATCCCACGCCGCCGTATCGCTGTCTTCGACGAGGCGTTCTTCAAAGGGGATGCCTTTTCCCTTGAGCAGGCGCTTGGCCATCTCGCAATATCCGCAGCGGCGCATCGTGTACACAAGGACGGGTTTCATTTCGCTGTTTTCCCGGTCTGCTCGACACACAAGACGAGTTTGCCGATATCCCTGCTTGCGATGCGCGAGGGCGCGGCTTCAAGCGCCGCCGCCGTGGGCTTCGACGACGGAAAGGTCTTCAGGGGATTGGAGGGGTCGCGCTCAACCCGCATCTCGTGCGTTTCAAAGAGGCGCCCTTTGGCGTCGAAATACGCGATCTGCATCGGGATGAGGGTGTCTTTCATCCAGAAGCTGACGGGTCGAGCGGCGCTGAAGGCGAAGAGCATGCCTTCGCCGCTTTCGAGTATTGCCGTGCGGCCGCCCAATCCTTTCGAGCGGGTTTCTTCGCTTGCGGCCACGTTGACGTCGAAGAGATAGGGGCTCTTCGAGTTGACCTTGGCGCAGTTTTGAGCAAGGCCGATCCTCGCCTTGGAGAGGCCGCGCGAAGTCATCAAAGAGCCGTGCTGACTCCAGAAGGTGAGCCATGGTACAAATACGAAAAGAACCGGCAGTTTTCGCAAGTCCATGGAGATTAGAATGGATCAAATCACCCAAATGCTCAACTCAATCCCCTGGGTCGCCCTTCTGGCCGGGCGGCTGATCAAGATCCTGCTGATCTTGGGCGTCGTGATCGCGACTGCCAAGCTGATTCACCTCGTCTGCGACCGGTTGCTCAAGCATGCCGAGCGGAAATCCAAAGCGGAAGGCGTTCGAAGCGGCGATCACGGCAGGCGCCTGGCCACGGTCGTGCAACTCGTGGATACGACCCTCCGCGTGATTCTCTTTGGTGCGGCGGCTCTGATGGTGCTCAAGGAATGCGGCCTCGACATCACGCCTCTTTTGGCCGGGGCGGGCATCGCGGGCGTTGCGCTGGGTTTGGGCGCGCAAAGCCTGGTCAAGGACATCATCGCCGGATTTTTTCTTTTGCTGGAAGATCAGCTGCGCGTGGACGACGTTATCGCGGTTGCCGGCATCAGCGGAAGAGTCGAACGCATGGATCTCCGCACGACGTCCGTTCGCGACATGGACGGCACGCTCCACATGATCCCCAACGGCGAGATCAAGGTCGTGAGCAATATGACCTATGGCTACGCGATGGCCGTCGTGCGCATTCCTCTGCCGTACCATGCCGACGTCAACGCGGCCCTTGCCGCGATCGAGAAGGCGCTGCACGCTTTCGAGAAGGATCCGGCGTGGCAGCCGCGCTTGCATGGCCGCGCCGAACTTCAGGGCATCACGTCCTTCGGTCAGAATACGATGGAGGTGCGCACGGCCGTGCGCACGAACGTCGGCAGCCGTGCCGAAGCGGAAAGGGAGCTGCGGCTGCGAATCCTTAAAGCGCTCGATGCCGCGAAAGTGCCGTTTCCCGGCGCAACGGCGTGAGTCTTGCCGTCAACCCTTCGGCTTTACGAGTTTTTTGAAGCTCTCCGGCGGGTCGTATTTGAAAAGTTTCATCAACGCCATGAAGAACGGCGGGTCAAAGCGGTCCACGTTTTGAAGGAACATCTGTTTGATGGCCTCGGTCGGGTTCATGCCTGGGCTGTTCGGGTTCTTGATCGCGAAATTGCAGAACTCATTGGCGATCGATACCAGCCGCGCCATCGGATGGATGCGGTTCTTCGAAAGCCCGACGGGAAAGCCTTGGCCTAGGCAGTTTTCATGGTGCTGGCCGACGATGTGCAGAATGTCGTTCGGGATATTCGGGATTTGCCGCAGAATTTCCACGCCCCGAACCGGATGATTTTCGTACATCTTGAGCTCCTCGGGCGAGTACTCGACTTTGGGCTTCGCCAGGACCTCGCGCGGGATGTCTTTTTTTCCGACGTCGTGGAAAAGGCCGCCCATCGAGACCTTGTAGATATTGGCGGGAGTGAACCAGTGCATCGCCTTCGCGATCATGACGGCGTAGATGCTGACGCCAAGGCAGTGAGCGTAAAGAAAATCCGTGTGACCGTTGAGCAGCGCCAGCAGATTCAGGGTATCGCTGTCGTCGGTGATGAGCTCGGTCATCGACTCGACGACGGTTCGCGCGTGCTCGAAGCTCTCTGGGTTCACTCCGTGCAGGTAGACATCGGCCAGGATGACTTCAGCGGTGTGCTCAAAGATCGAGATTTTCTTTTCTTTGTCGATCATCTTGCTCGTTTTTACGAGCGGAGCCATCGAGATGTTCATGCCCATGTATTTCTTGAAGTCGGTCTTTCTCAAGTAGAGGAAGGCGATCCCCTTCTTCTTGTAAGACTCCAGGCGTTCCGTGGTGATGTCTTCGCCGTCGTGTGAGATCTTGATGTATTTTTCCTTCGAAAGCCGGACATAGACGTCGTACTTGATCTTGATGTCGCCGTCGAAGTCGTCGATGTTCAATTTCGCGTAGTCGTCGTCGAGTCCTTCGCTATCGGGGTAAAATCCCTTCGTGTCGACGACTTCGAGATCATCCATGCTCGTCGAGTTTTTCAGCAGCTCCACGAGAGCCTCGGCCTTAAACGGTTTCTCGAGAAAACCGTCGGCTCCGAGGTTGAATGCTTCCTCCTCGCCCTTGACCTCGGCAAAACCGGTCATGAGGATTACGGTCATGTTCGGAAATTTTCTTCGGACTTGCGTCACGAGCTCCAGGCCGTTTCCGTCGGCCATGCGGATATCGGTGACCACTGCGTCCACGCGTTCTTTGGCCAGCATCTCCTCGGCAGCCTCGCCACTTTGGGCAAGCAGCACCTCGTAGCCGAACGGAATCAAAGAGTCTTTTAGCGTGGTTCGGAAGGGCTCGTCGTCATCGACGACAAGAACCTTCCTTGCTTTTCCATTTGTTTCGTCAGACATCAGATCACCGTGAGATCATATGATAGCTTCGCGCGGTCATTGATGCCAGAAACAAAAAAACCGGTCAACTACACCCTAGGGAATTGCCGCAGTTAAGGCACTTGTAACATGCGCCGTTGCGCACCGTCGTGTGCCCGCACTGATTACAGAACGGCGCATCACCCATCATTTTCGCGAGGTGCTTGCTCAGAATGTTTGAGCCTGACGCTTTCGTTTCGCGGTGGTCCTGCTCAGCCGAAAACATCGAGACCTGGGCGTCGTCTTCATTCCGGGCCGCTTCCGCGGCCGCCGGCAGGGCTTCCACGGCGATCGTCTTTGGAGCCGCGGTCGTGACGAGCCCTTCGGGCATGACATGCACGAAGTCGGTGCGATTCAAGTACTCCATTCCCAGCACGCGGAAGATGAAGTCGATGACCGACGTCGCCGTCTTGATGTTCGGATGATCCACCATTCCCTGCGGCTCAAACCGCGTGAAGGTGAATACATTGACGTACTCCTCGAGCGGGACGCCGTGCTGCAGGCCGAGGCTGATCGCGATCGCGAAGCAGTTGAGCAGACTTCTGAATGTCGCGCCTTCCTTGTGCATGTCTATGAAGATCTCGCCCAGCGAACCGTCGGCGTATTCCCCGGTGCGGAGGTAGACCTTGTGCCCGGCGACCTTCGCCTCGACCGTAAAGCCGCCGCGCTTGCGCGGAAGGCGCCGGCGCTCGGTGATCGAGGGGCCCATCACGGGAACGATCACCGGAGCCGCCTTCTCCTCTTTCTTTTCGGAGGAAGAAAGAGGCTGACTCATTTTGGAGCCGTCTCGATACAGCGCGATGGCCTTGATTCCGAGCTTCCACGACTGCATGTAGACATCGGCCACGTCTTCGACCGTGCTCTCGCCCGGCATGTTCACGGTTTTCGAGATCGCTCCGCTTAAGAAGGGCTGCGCCGCGGACATCATCTTGATGTGGCCCATCGGCGCGATGAAACGCGTTCCCTTCTTGCCGCACTTGTTCGCGCAGTCGAACACCGGGAGGTGCTCCGGCTTAAGGCCTGGCGCGCCTTCCACGGTCATGCGTCCGCAGACGGCCTCATTTGCCGCCTCGATCCGCTCTGCCGTGAAGCCAAGGCTTTTCAGCGTGCTGAAGCCCTTCGCGGCAATCTGCTCCGGCGTGAAGCCAAGCCGCTTCATCGCGTCCGCTCCAAGCACGTGGGGCGCGAAAGCCTGCTCCAGCTCAAACACTCCGGGAAGAGCTGCTTCGATTTTCTTGAAATCGTCAGCCGTGAACCCTTTCGCGGATAGCGAAGTCTCGTTGACGTGGGGCGCGCATCTCAAGCGCAGAGCGCCCATCGCGTACTCGATGATCCCGGCGGCTTCACGCTCGCCGTATCCGAGATTTTCAAGTGCGGCGGGAATGCTCTGATTGACGATTTTGAAATAACCGCCGCCGGCGAGCTTTTTGAACTTCACGAGCGAGAAGTCAGGTTCGATGCCGGTCGTGTCGCAATCCATGAGCAGGCCGATCGTGCCGGTGGGTGCCAGAACCGTCGTTTGAGCGTTGCGATAACCGTGTTTTTCGCCGAGGGCGACCGCCGTGTCCCAAGCCTCGCGCGCGGCTTCGAGAAGCTCAGGCGGGGCGAGAGCCCGGATCTCTTCGACCGCATCGCGGTGCTTGTTCATCACGCGCAACATCGACTCGCGGTTCGTCTTAAAACCCGGGAACGGGCCTTTTTCCTTTGCGATCCCCGCCGACGTCGCATATGCCGTGCCGGTCATGATCGCAGTGAGCGCTCCGCACCACGCGCGGCCTTCGTCGCTGTCGTAGGGGATGCCCTGAACCATGAGAAGCGTTCCGAGGTTCGCGTAGCCCAAGCCAAGCGGTCTGTAGTCGTGGCTGTTCTTCGCGAGAATCTCGGTCGGGTAGCTTGCGTAGTCCACCGCGATTTCCTGCGCGATCGTCGAGATGCGGCAGGCATGACGGTAGCCCTCGAGGTCGAAGCTCCCGTCTTGCCGCAGGAACTTCAGAAGATTGACGCTCGCGAGATTGCAGGCCGTGTTGTCGAGGAACATGTACTCGCTGCAGGGATTGGAGCCGTGGATGCGGTCCGTGCCCCGGCACGTGTGCCAATCGTTGATCGTCGTGTCGAACTGCAGGCCCGGATCGGCGCACGCCCACGCGGCCTGCGCGATCTGGTTGAAGAGCCCGCGCGCTTTGAGGGTTTTATGCGTTTTTCCCGTCGTGCGAAACTTCGTGCTCCATTCGCCGTCCGCTTCGACCGCCTTCATGAATTCGTCGGATACGCGGACCGAGTTATTGGAGTTCTGGCCGCTCACGGTGCGGTAAGCGTCGCCGTTGAAGTCGCTCGAGTAGCCCGCGGCGATGAGTGCCGCGACCTTTTTCTCTTCGCGGCTCTTCCAGTTGATGAAGTCCTCGATCTCGGGATGATCGGCGTCGAGGATCACCATCTTGGCCGCGCGGCGAGTGGTGCCGCCGGATTTCGTGGCGCCGGCTCCCCGATCCAGCACTTCGAGAAAGCTCATGAGGCCGCTTGACATCCCGCCGCCCGAGAGCTTTTCCATGTGACCGCGGATCTTCGAAAAATTCGTGCCCGTGCCCGAGCCGTACTTGAAGATTCGCGCTTCGTTCTTGATGAGGTCGAAGATCGCCATGAGGTCGTCGTCGACCGACTGGATAAAGCAGGCCGAGCATTGCGGGTGCTCGTAAGAGTTTCGCGTCTCCTCGATCCGCTCGGTGCGGGGGTTCCAGAAGAAGTTTCCGCCGCTTCCTTCGATGCCGTATTCCTCGTAAAGCCCGCAGTTGAACCAAACAGGGGAATTAAACGCGAGTTTTTGATGGATCAGCAGATGCGAGAGCTCCATCTCAAATGCTTCCGCCTCGGCCGGAGTCTTGAAATAGCCGCCGAACTTCAGTCCCGCTTTGCTGAGGGAGCGGGCTACGCGGCGCACGAGTTGCTTAGCGCTCGCCTCGCGGCCCTCTTTATTGACGGAGGCCGGAACGCCCGCTTTGCGAAAATACTTGCTGACGGCGATGTCCGTCGCGAGTTGGCTCCAGAAGGACGGTACCTCGGCGTTGTTCATCTTGAAGACGACGGAACCGTCAGGATTCGTGATGACGGTCTGGCGGATGTCCCAGTCGATTTCGTCGAAGGGGTGGACGCCGGGTTTCGTGAAGCGGCGTTCAATCGAGAGTCCCTTGGATTTCTTAATTCCAAGATCCAGCGGGATTTTCGGCGGGACTTTTTTCTGTAGTCTAGACGATTTATCGCCGTGAACAGCCTTATCCTGGCTGTTCGTTACACCATGGTTAAGATGTGAATCCATTTATGCTGCCCCTCCATGTTTTGTGTTGCCGCGACGCCCTCGCGACAACAAGATCCATCCTAGGTATCTGAAAAGAACCGACTCCTCACGCCGCAGCGTATTTAACACACTGCATTGGAAATCCGAGCGGTCTTGAATTTCAAGGAGAACAGTACTTCTTAAAAACAAGGCTACGCGTGTTTTGAGCAAAAACAAGATAAAAAACACTATATATGGTGCATAAAAAATATGAATACCACCACATATAGTGGTCGTGATAATGCGTCGCGTTTATGGAAGTATTGCGGAATCACAGCATTTTTTCTGAATCCCAAGTCTAAATATAGCCGATCAGAGAGTAAGGAGATTTGAGTTGGAAACGTTTCTTTTGCGAGACGTCGGGCTTTGCCTGACGGTTGCCGCCGGTCTTGCGTTGCTTTTTTCGACGTTTGGCCAGCCGATTCTCATCGCCTATCTCGCAACCGGAGTGTTGCTCGGTCCGAACGGACTGCATCTCGTGCGCGATCATGCGAACATCGAGTTGATTTCCGAGATCGGACTGTTGCTGTTGATGTTCATTCTCGGGCAAGAAATCAATATCGCGCGGCTTGCCCGTTCAGGCCGGGTGGTCGCGGTGTCCGGCGTGTCGCAGTTTTTGCTGTGCTTAGTACTTGGGTGGCTTTTGTTCGGGTTCGTCGAATTTCCGGGTTTGCGAGGACGATTCGACCGTATGTATCTCGCGTACGCGTTTTCTCTTTCGAGCACGATGGTTGTGGTGAAGACGCTGGCCGACCGCTTCGATCTCGACACGCTCGTTTCCCGCATCACCGTCGGCGTGCTCGTGATTCAGGATTTGTGGGCGATCGCGTTTCTTTCCGTGCAGCCGAGCCTGGTTGATCCTCAGCCGATGGATTTGCTCTGGTCGCTCACCAAAGGCGTCGTCCTCGTTTTTGGCGTCTTCGGCGCGGCCAAATTCGTTTTGCCGCTCGTCTTCCGCAGGATCACGAATCAGCCGGAGATGGTTCTTCTCGCGGCGATGGGATGGTGTTTCGCCGTGACGGGTTTTTCGGGGGCTCTCGGCCTTTCGCGCGAGATGGGCGCGCTTCTCGCGGGTATCGCCATCGCGACGTTCCCGTTTCATGTCGACGTCGCGGCGAAAATTTCGAGTCTGCGTGATTTTTTCGTAACACTTTTCTTCGTCGGCTTGGGGCTTCAGCTGCCGATTCCGTCGCAGGAGATGATCCAGGCCGCGCTCATCGTCAGTGTGTTTCTCGTGTTGAGCCGGATCGTGACCGTATTTCCCGTGCTGCACGCGATGAAGCTCGGGATTCGCACGGCATTGATTCCGGCGATCAACCTGGGTCAGCTTTCGGAACTCGCCCCCGTGATGCTGGCGCTGGGGGTGGCACTCGGTCACGTCAGCCGCGAGACGCTTTCGCTCGCGGTCATGGTGCTCGTGATCACGATGGCGTTGTCGTCTTACACGATCGTGTACGCGCACGAGATCAGCGGCTGGCTTGGAAACGGGGCGAGATGGCTCGGGTTCAAGGATCTTTCCTCCCCGAAGGATCGTGAGGCGGCCGTGCATTCCTATCGCATCGTGCTTTTTGGATTTTTCCGCGATGCGAGCTCGCTCTTGCATGAATGGTTTGCGCGGGAGCCGGCCGAATTCAAAAAACAAATCCTCGTCGTCGGATTCAATCCGATTGCGCACAAAAGGTTGAGTATGGCTGATGTCGCTTGTATCTACGGCGACGTCGGAAACCCCGATATTCTGAAACACTACGATCTTTCCGCGACTGAGCTCGTGGTCTGCAGCATCCCTGATCACGTTCTTCGCGGCACATCGAATGCGAGATTATTGCGTACGTTGCGCGAGCGTATGCCCAAAGCCCGCCTGGTGATGACGGCCGAGACGATCGAGCAGGCGCGCGAGATCTACGGGCTCGGCGCGGATTATGTTTATCTGCCGAGGATTATCGGGGCGCGCGGATTGCTGACCGCGCTCGAACTCCTGCTCGCCGGCGAAGAGGAGCGGCTCAAGAGCGCGCACATCAAGGAACTCAAGGAGCGCGAAGAGATCCTGCCGTAATCAAGCCGGCAACTTAGCGGCTACCTTTTTGCGCGCAGCCAGAGCTCGCAGAAGCCGCGGTAGTTGTCGGCGATCATCCCGATGGCCTTTTCGCGGGAGTGCGCGCCGTCTTTGTAGCCCTTGAGCGCGTCCCAGAAAACCGTGCGTCCGACCGCGAAGCCGATCACGCCCGGGGTTTTTGCCGCAACGGCAAGCCAGGTGCGCACCTTCTCGGCGTTCTCGCCGCGTCCGAGAACGATCGTTCCGACATAATCGCGCCCGCCCTTTCGCGCCTGGGCGGCGACCGCGTTGCTGTCGGCGGAGGTTTCGATGCCCTCGAGCTTCCAGATGTCGGGTTCGATTCCGAAATTCTGGATCAGGCTCATCGCCTGAATCATGAGCTGCGGCCGCATCGTCGCGTCGAACTGCGCGACACTCCCGCCGCAGCTCTTAAGCTGCGCGCCGGTCGCGGGAACGAGAAGCTCGAACATGAATTTGCCGTGCACGCGATGGATGTAGTCGCTCAATCGCTTCAGGCGCTGAAGCTGGCGATGATTGGCCGTCTCGTCGGCTTCGGGGTTGAATCGCACGAGCACCTTGACGAACGTCGGATTGAACGCCTTGATGTGGTTCTCGAACTGATGGCCGTATTCGAAGTCGAATTCGTCTTGACCGGATTTTTCGGCGGGCACCGCGGTGGCCCAGCCGTTTTTGGCGGCGTCGCGGATGATCTCCGAACCGAATTGCTCGTCGACCAGAATGCCGGCCTTGTCTTCGGGTACGCCGTCGTTCAGCGCTTTTTTGAAACCATCGTAAATCATCCGCTTGTAAGAGGAGATGAGGCGCGTTTCTTCCGCGGTCGGGGCGCGATCCTTGATGCCGAAGAGTTTCGCCTGAAACGACCCGCGGTGATCGAACGGCAGAACGAAAAGATCCGTGGTATAGCCGAGCTCTGACATGAGTCCTCCTGATGGAACGATGAAACAGTAAAAAGTAAT
>JACPKS010000007.1 GCA_016186905.1 Deltaproteobacteria bacterium | reverse complement strand
CGGAAACATTCAGGTCGTCGTCTCCGACGCGTTTCGCGCCATCTCAAGATAAGTCTGTATTTCCGGATTATGCGGATCTTGCGAAAGGGCGCGCTCCCACTCGGCCCGCGCGTCGATGACGTTTCCCTGCGAGAAGAACATAAGGCCGAGCTGGATGCGCCCTTCGAGAAAGCCGGGATGTTCATGACAGAGAAGTTGTAGCTCCTGCAGCGAGCGCGAAACAAAACCCTTCTTGGCGTAAACTTTCGCCAGCTTCACCCGTACCCGAAGCTCTGAAGGATCGAGGTTGATGGCCTTCGAGTATTCTTCGAGAGCCTCATTGTAACGATGGCATTTGAAGTAGAGATCTCCCAGTTCGACGTGCTTGATCGCGAATTTACGGTCGAGGATTTCGTCGGCCCCGGGCTTTTTGAGCTGAAGCGACTGGTTCGCGACGCGGTAGATGCGGCTTGCCTCGTCGTATTTTCCGATGTCGTTGTACATCACGCTGAGCGAGATCGCGGCATCGGTGTGTTTGGGATCGATGGCTAGGATTTTTTTGAAGCACTCGATGCTGCGCGCCGGCCGTCCTTCGAAGTAATGGCAGGTGCCCAACAACTGCAGCGCCGATTTCACGTCCGTTTCCGAGGCGCCTTCGCGCGCGAGCACGGCTTCGCAGTCTGAGGCGGCCTCGGCGAAGCGCCGCTCGGCGATCAGTTTTTTTGTTTTTTCAGCGTCGAACCGGGCTTCCATCGCGTGCTCCAGTTAATCTTTGAACCGGTTCTCGAGCAGCGACGAGATTTCTTTGGCGTAGTCACCGGAAGGATAGCGCGCGAGGTAAGTCCTGAAGACGTGCTTCGCCTCGGACATCAGCGCCACTTTCTTTTCCGTGAATTCCGGCTGCTCGCTCTGGCGCATCAGGCTTTGGCCCCAGCGCAAATACGAATATTGATCGGTCTTGGTCTCGGGATATTTCGAAGCGATTTTTTCGTAGCGCCTTGCCGCGCTGTCATACATCTCGCGCTTGAAATAAAAATCGGCGATGTAGCGTTCCTTGCCAGAAAGCTGTTCAGAGGCTTCAGCGAGGTGTTGACGGGCCGTCGAGAGGTATTCGGACTTGGGATAAAGCGTTCCCAGCTCGCGATACGCGTCGATGGCCTTGGCCGCCGGCGTGAGATCGCGGTCGAGCGAGCTTGGAAGCTGATTGAAGTAAGACTCGCCGATGCGAAAAATCACGTAATCGGCTTTTTCGTATTTCGGATGCAGGTCGCGAAACGTCTCGTACGCGCCGGCAGACTCGATGAAGGCTTCCTCGAGAAAGTGAATGTCGGCGATACGAAGTTGCGCGGTCGTCGCGAGATGGCTGTAAGGGAACTTGTTCTTCAAGTTCTTCATCTTATCGAGGGCCATCTGATAGCGCTTGTCTTTGACGTCATCCTCGGCGTCGTCGAAAACGGCCTGCGGGTTGTTTTCGTCGATGTCTTTCCCGGAGCATCCGGCGAAATGAAACGAGGAAACCAGCGCCATCAGGAGGAAAAGAACGGTTATCGGAGAAATTCGGAATTTGTCGATCATGTTCATAGGGTCAGCAGATCTTTTTCCATAACCCAGCCCACGTTGCCTAGTGAAAACCTAATCTGCACCCAGCCGGCCTGACGGCGGTCGCCGGACTCGACGCGTGTTCCGGCGGTGAGCTTAAAGAGCTCGGTGAAGGTTTCGGATGGGCCGCTGCGCGCGGCGATCGCGTCAGCCGTAACGACGGCGAGCGGCGTGGACCGCGCGATGAGCAGCGTTGCGCCGGTCAGAACGCCGGCCGCCCAAAATATAAGCGCCGAAAGAAAATTTCCTTTGCGAAACAGGCCTGCGAGGGTGAGCGCGCTCGATTTCGCGCGAAAAGCGAGGGCCGCGATCCAGAGCGTGAGGGCTGAGATCGCGAAATAAAGAACGTCTTCACGGGCGCGTTTGGAGAGCGGAACGATTTTTCCGCGCCAAATCGAGCCGTCTTTCATGAGCGCGCCGCTTTTGTCGAGCGTGGCCGCCGCGAGCGCGAGATTGCTGGCGATATCGTCGCTGCCCGGAAGAAGAGTCGCGGCTTTTTGATAATAGGCGTAGGCGCGTCCGGTTTCGCCGAGGCGAAAATAGCAGTTGGCCGCGTTATAGAAATCGGCTCCGGTCTTTATCCCCGTCTTCTCAAGCGCTTGAAGTGCCTCACGGAACCTTCCCTGGTCGTAAAGAACGCGAGGGTGTTGCGCGCCTTCAGTTTGCGCGAAAACGAACGCGGAGACGATGACGTTGAGCGCCAGGCAGAAAATGAAGCGTCCGGCGAAAGGCCGGTAGCGATGAAGCGGCACGGCGAATGTGCTCATTGGTGTATTCAAGATATGGAAAAACCCCGTTTTCTTGCAACAAAAAACCCCTCGTGATAATTTTTCGGCCTATGGCTTCGACGGTCTTCGATGCCGTGCTTCAATCCGGCGCTTACCAGTCCGCAAAGAAAAACCTTATCGAATCGCTGAAAAAGGAGATCTCCTCCATTCAGCGGCCGAAAGCAGCGGGCATTGAGCTCAAAGAAACCTATGAAGAGATCATAAGCGCCATCGAGAAAGGCCGCGGACGCGAGCTGTTCTACAAATTTGTGCCCTCGGGCGCCGGAAACGGGCCATTTATCGAGCTTGCCGACGGAAGCGTCAAGTACGACCTCATCACCGGAATCGGCGTGAATTTTTTCGGACATGGCAATCTGGAGCTCTTTGAAGCCCAAATTGACGGGATCTGGGGCGAAGTGATGCAGGGGAATCTCGGCCCCAATCGCGATCACCTGATGCTTACGCAGGCACTTCTGCACGCCGTTCCGAAGACGCGGCTTAAGAACGTCTGGATCACCACCTGTGGCGCTACCGCCAACGAGATCGCGCTCAAGATCATCCGGCAGAAAAAAGCTCCGGCGACGAAAGTGTTCACGTTCGAACACGCGTTCGCGGGGCGCACCACCGCGCTTCAGGAAATCACCGATAATCCGAAGTACCGTGAGGGCCAGCCGGTTTACGGAGAGGTTTCATATCTCCCATTTTTCGACGCTGGGTCGAATGAGACGGCGGCCAGGCAGGGTGCCGCGGCCGCGGCGCTGATGCGCAAGGAGTTCGCGCGCTATCCGGGAAAATTCGCGGGATTTGTTTTTGAGATCGTCCAAGGCGAAGGCGGGTTTAATGTCGCGCCGCGCGAATTTCTCGTTCCGATACTTGAGGAGGCGCGCAAACACGGTCTCGCGGTTTGGGCCGACGAGATTCAGACGTTCGGCCGCACGGGCGAAGTGTTCTGCTTTCAGCGGCTCGGGCTCGACGAGTACGTCGACGTCGTGACCGCGGCGAAACTGCTTCAGGCCGGAGCGGTGATGTATACTGCCGGATACAATCCAAAGGCAGGATTGATCTCTGGCACGTTTTCATCGGCTTCGTCGGCCATTCGCGCGGGGATCAAGGTCATGCAGATCCTTCGCGAACGCATGACGGGGCCGAAGGGCCGCGTAAGGAGGCTTGAGGCGATCGCGCTTGAGGAGCTCGCGAGAATCAAGGCCGGTCCCGCCGGAAAACACATCCCCGACTATTCCGTCTTCGGCGGCATGATCGCGTTCTCGGTTTTCGACGGAACGCTCGATACGATGAAAAAGTTCCTGTTCCGGCTCTGGGATCTCGGCGTGATCGCGTTTTACTGCGGGCACGGCCCGTACCGCGCGCGCATGCTGGCGCCCTTCGGCATCATGACGGATGAGCAGCTGCGCCACGTCTTCGCGCTGACCGAGCAGGCGATCGCGGAAGCCGCGCGGGAAATGAAATCGTGATCGGCTTTCTCGAGGAAGCCGAGCGGCTCATCCGAATCAACTCGGTCAGCCAGGACGGAAACGAAGAGATCGCGATTCACCTGCAATCGCTCATGCGGCGGATGGGATTCAAGACGTCCCTCCAGGAAGTGAACCATTCGATCGAAGGAGTGAGCAAGCGGCAGTTCAACGTGATCGGCATCCTGGGCGATCCGCTCGTCGATTCCAAGACGCGAAAGGGCTTTTTGCTCAATGCGCACACCGACACGGTAAGTCCCGGAATCCGCGCCTACTGGACCGAAACCGGCGGCGATCCATTCCAGGCCGTGATCAAGGAAGATCGTATATACGGCTTGGGAACGGCAGACGTGAAACTCGATTTTCTTTGTAAGCTCAAGGCCTGCGAGCGATACGTCGACCGCAAACTCAGGATGCCGGTCTATCTCGTCGGCTCCTGCGGCGAGGAGATCGGGATGCTCGGGTCGAAATTCCTGATCAAATCCAAGATCCTCAATCCCAGATTCGTCCTCGTGGGCGAGCCCAGCGAGCTCGCGGTGATCGCGGCCCACAAGGCGTATGCGGTTTATCGGCTGAGCATCGGCTTCAATCAGCTCGATCGCGACGCGAAAGGTTTTAATACGAGGCTAGGGATGAAGTGCGCGGGCAAGTCCGCGCATGGCAGCTACCCGCACCTCGGAGACAACGCGCTTCTCCGGATGCTCTCGACGATCCGCCGGATCCGCGAGGCGAATTTTCAGATCCGCCTGAGCCGTCTGGGCGGCGGCGATTCGGTGAATAAGGTTCCGGATTCGGCGTTTGTGGAGTTTTTTTTGTCGTCGAGCAGCTTTGACGATTTCAAGCGGTTCTATCGCGAAAAGCTCGCGACCGATCCTGACAGCGGCAAGATCCAGATCGAGTTCGGCGGGATCGGCGAGAGCGGCGTTTGTTTTCTTCCGGGCGACATCCTCGAGGCGATCGACGCGATGAGGGACGCGGTGGAATCGTTGCGCGAGGAGGCGCTCGATGGAACGGATGAGTCGTTCAATCCTTCCGCGTCAACCATGAATCTCGGAAAAATCACGCACGCTCCCGGCTCAATCGAGCTGTTTTGGGATTTTCGCCTTCTTCCCGCGGTTGACGCCGAGGGCTTTGACGCAAAATTAAAAGCGGCGATCGCCGCCGTCAACGCGCGCTTTCCGAACATGATCATGAAGGCCGCAAGGCAGCGGTTCACCCCCGCGCTCAACATGCGCGAAGACAGCGAGCTCGTGCAGGCCGCGCTCGATGCGCAGAGAATCGTCGGCATCAAGGCGTCGCTCGACAAGAAGGCGACAAGCACCGAAGCCGCGCAATATTTCGCGGCGGGATACGACGCGATCGTGTTCGGGCCCGGCAAGAGCATGGGAAACAGCCATTCGCCGAACGAGCACAATCTCGTCGAGCATCTCGACCGGGCCGTGCATTTCTACGACCGGATGATCGAGCGGTTTTGCCTGTGATTCTTCTGCGTGAAGCCAGCGAGCCGGATCTCGACGACCTGGTCGCGCTCTCCAGGCTCGCGGCCGAGTTCCATCCTGGATTTCTCAACATCGTGAACGACCGCGACCAGTGGAAAGAGAAGATCAAGCTTTCCACCGACTCGTTCGCGGACAAAATAGCCGACAAGATGGACGCGAAATACGTTTTTGTCGCCGACGATCTCGCGAAAAAACGAGTGGTCGGCGTGTCGATGGTTTCGGCGAGGCACGGCACGCCCGAGGTTCCGCATTTTTTTCTGGAAGTGGGCACCGAGCGCAAGTTCAGTCAGACGCTCAACACCGGATTCATTCATGGGACGCTAAAGCTCAAGTACGATATCGACGGGTTGACTGAGATCGGCGGGCTGTTGATCGATCCGCAGTACCGCCACACCCAGGCGCGCGCGGGCCGCCAGATTTCTTTCGTTCGCTTTCTCTATATGGGCGCGCACAAGACGAAATTCCGCAAACGGGTGATCGCCGAGCTTTTGCCGCCGCTCACGAAAAAAGGGAAGTCTTCGCTCTGGGAGGCGGTGGGCCGCCGCTTCACGGGGCTCGATTATCCCGAGGCCGACGCGCTGAGTTTGAAGAACAAGGAATTCATCCTCTCCCTTTTTCCATCGCAAAAGATCTACGTCACGTTTCTTCCAGCGGAAGCGCGCAACGCCATCGGAAAAGTGAGCAAGGACACCGAGCCGGTGCTGCACATGCTCAAGAAAATCGGGTTCAAATACCGCAATCAGGTCGATCCGTTTGACGGAGGTCCGCACCTGACGGCGGGATTTGACGAGATCGCGCCGATCCGGAAGACAAAAACCTACGCTTACGGAGGCAGCGGTTCTCCGGCGGGAGCCGCCGAAGCGTCAGGGCTTCTCGCTCCCGTTGTGAAGGGATCGCGGTTTATCGCGCTTGCGTGCGACATAAAGATTCAGAACCAAAAGGCTTTTTTCCCGACCCACGCGGCCGCGGCATTAGGGCTCAAGGCCGGTGACCAGATTTGGTTCATGCCGTATTATTGAAGTATGGGCGCGCGGATCGAGACCAGGGGCAATTACATCAACGGCCGATTCGTTCCGGTTGAGGACGTGGTGGGAACGCTCACCTCGAAAAGCCCGGCCGACGCTTTGGACGTCATCGGTTCGTTTCCTTACAATTATTCGCAGATCGATCTGGCCGCCGACGCGGCACGCGCGGCGTTTCCCGCCTGGAAGCGTGCCAAGCCCGGCGATCGCGCCGCACTCCTGATTCGGTACCGTGACGCGCTCAAGAAACTCGAAGGCAAGCTCTCTGAAGTGATCGCGCGCGAGGTTGGAAAGCCGCTCTGGGAAGCCAAACAGGAAGTCGCCGCGATGATCAACAAGGTCGACGTGACGCTCTCGGAAGGGCTCAGGGTCGTCACGGACTACGAGATTCCGTCGATTCTCGAGAACACGTTCGGCGCGTGCCGCTTTCGCCCCGTCGGCGTTTTCGTCGTGCTCGGGCCGTTTAACTTTCCCGGACACCTTGCCAACGGCCACATCGTTCCGGCACTCGCGACCGGGAACTGCGTGATCTTCAAGCCGTCCGAGAAAGCGCCGGCCGCGGGCCAAATCATGGCCGAGGCGTTTGACGAGGCGGGATTTCCGAATGGCGTCTTCAATCTCGTGCAAGGCGAGCGCGAGGTCGGGAGACGCCTTGCCGTCTGCGAGAGCGTCGACGGCGTGCTGTTCACGGGCTCTTACGAGGTGGGGCTTAAGCTTAAGCAAGATACCATCCAGCAATATTGGAAGCTGCTGGCACTTGAAATGGGCGGGAAGAACGCCGCCATCGTCGCCGACGACGCGGATCTCGACTGGGCGGTCTATGAAACCTTAACCGGCGCGTTCATGACCGCGGGGCAACGCTGCTCCTCCACAAGCCGGATCATTGTCCACAAATCGCTCTTCAACGCTTTCGTAAAAAAATTCCACGAGCGCGCCAAGGCGTTTTCGATCGGACATCCGCTCAAGAACCCATTCATGGGCCCTCTCATCGACGAGGCGGCCGTCGAAAAATATCTCAAATTCCTTGGCATCGCGTCGCGGGAAGGCTGTGAGATCATCATGCGCGGAAAGCGCTTTGAGGCCGAGCACAGAGGATCCTACGTCACGCCCTCCATCTGCCTCGTGCGGAACAACTCGATCGCGTCCGTGAGAAAAAGCGTCTATCAGCAGACCGAGATTTTCGGGCCGAACGTCGCGATCTATTCGTACGAGAACATGGAAGAGGCGGTCGAGCTCGCAAACGCGACACAGTACGGACTTGTCGCGAGCGCGTTCACCGCAAGCCGCGAGAAATACGCGCGGATTTCAGAGGATCTTAAAGCGGGCCTCATCAACTGGAACCGCTCGACCGTCGGAGCCTCTTCGCGCTTGCCGTTCGGCGGGATCAGGCGCAGCGGGAATCATTTTCCAACGGCCGTGAGCGCCGCTTCGTACTGCATGTATCCCGTTTCGTCGCTGGAGGTCGCCGAGCCGAAGCCGGCGCAAGGCCTGTTTCCTGGTTTAAATTGGAAGTAGCTGCCGAGAGTTTGTGAAAAAAAAGGCCCCCTCTGGGAGCCCTTTTCAGATTTCCTTAACTACCAGGTATCGGCTCAGGAGCCTAAAACTTACAGTCTCCCTTCGTCGCGCCGATGCTCTGATACAGATTCCCGCCGGAGATATATCCCCCGCTGAAATTCACGTTGCCGATGCCCGTCCCGGTACAAACCTGTTTCGTGCATGACGTACCCGACAGCGTGTACCCTGTTGTGCATGTATACGCACATGTGCAGTTGCTCTTATTAACCTGCTGAGTAAAGTCCCAGCCTTTTCTCCTTTCATCAAAGCCGTAATCCACTCGAAAGCTGCCCTTGCCAGCTTTGCAGATTGTGTTCTGCTCGGACGAACTCAATCCAAGCAAACCCCAAATGGCGCCATTATCAAGCCAATTGCTCTTAATCTGCTTTTTGCATGTAGCTTCTCTGTCACACGTCTTGCCCGGACAGCTACAAGCCAATTGCTCTTAATCTGCTTTTTGCATGTAGCTTCTCTGTCACACGTCTTGCCCGGACAGCTAGATGCCCAAGAATTCGGGGCATAAGTCTTGCCGACTGTTCCTTGCAATTGAATGTTGGCGTGACAGGTGAAATTACGCGCGTGTGCGCTTTGAAGGGTCCAACAACAGGCTAAACCGACGACCCCGCACCAATATATTAATTTCCTCATAAAATATCCCTCCATTTCGAATCTAACTGAACCCCCCCCCAACGCCCCATGCGTAGTGGGTCATCAAATGCAAGCGTAAATTAAGCTTTCCTCGCCCCATTTGATGCAATCTTGTCTACAATTATCGGCTTGTTCTAGAAGAAAACAACCGTATTTAAGCGTCACTGTAACTCAGCCGCATTGCCTCAAAATATCAGCGGCTTAGCTGCGGTGCGGTTTTCACGAATGGAACCGGTAGTCACGAAAGAGGTCTGGCTCTCCCTTGTGGCATAACGGCTGTTCAGATAGCCGCAGACCTGCATGATTTTCAGCTTAAAATATTCCATGTTCCTGAACCCGAAAGAGCGCCGCTTGAGAGCTTTGATCACGTTATTGACCCCCCCGTTTTTAAGTGGCTTTTCGTAACACGGCATAATGGCGCGACCAGAAGCCGCAATTCCGCTGCTTGACTATACTCCCAAATCGTCGGATGATTAGGGAGTATGTTCCAGAGGCTTTTACGGCCCATTTTAGGCCGGAGTTTCTTTCTTTTCGGCGCCAGAGGGACGGGCAAAACCACCTGGATCGAGAGCGAGTACCGGCAACCGGCGGACCGCTATCTGAACCTTCTCGATGACGAGACTGAAAGGAGATACTCCAGAAAACCCGGGCTCCTCGACTCCGAGCTTACCGCGCTGAAAGCGGCGGGCCGGCTTCCACGCTCGGTGATCATCGATGAAGTTCAAAAAATACCGAAGCTGCTCGATGTCGCCCAAAAATGGATCCACCGGGAAAAGCTGCCTTTCGTCTTCACGGGTTCTTCCTCGCGAAAACTCAAGCGCGGTTTCGCGAACCTCCTCGGAGGCAGGGCCAATAATTACGTGCTTCATCCGCTCACATCCCTGGAGCTCGGCGGGCAGTTCGACCTTCAGCGGACGCTTGAATGGGGCACCCTCCCGGAATGCTGGCTTTTGAACGACGACAGGGAAAAAAAGGGATTTCTCCGCTCCTACTGCGGGACCTACCTCAAGGAAGAGATCCTGGTCGAACAACTGGTCCGGAAGCTGCCTCCTTTCCGCGATTTTCTCGAGATTCTTGCCCAGCATAACGGCAAGCTGCTGAATTTCGAGTCGCTGGGCAAAGACGTCGGCGTGGACCACAAGACGATCGTCGCCTATCTCGGCATTCTGGAGGACACCTATCTCGGCACCCTGGTGCGGCCTCACCATCCCAGCCTGCGAAAAAGCCAGCTCCAGCAGCCCCGGTTCTATTTTTTCGATCAGGGCGTCAAACGGCAGCTCGACGGCACCCTGGGCGTTCCGCTGGTGCCGTCGACCGGCGCTTACGGTGAGGCGTTTGAAAGCTGGCTGATCAACGAGACGATCCGGCTCTGCCATTATTTCGAGCTCGATTACCGGTTCAGCTTTTACCGGAGCAAAGGCGGCGCGGAAATCGATTTTATCCTGAGCAGGGCGAAAAAACGCGTTTTCATCGAATTCAAATCAACGCAGGAGATCGACGTAGCGGAGGCGAAAGAGTTCTCGCGGCTCACGGACGGCCTCGGCGCGGAGAAAAAGTCGTTCTATGTCTCGCGAGACCCGAACCCCGCGCGGATTCTCGACGTCAGCTGCGTCAGCTATTCCGATTTCCTGCGGCAGCTTTCCACGGGGAAAATCTGAGGGGTGACGGTACAACACTCGATTGAGCAAAAAAACAAAACGCGCCCAGCTCCCAGAGCGGCGTTCAGGGGATTGACGCGACTGCTGCTGTCAAAGTCGGGATTTAGTATGCGCAATTTTCAATCACGAATGGAACCGGTAGTCACGAAAGAGGTCCAATGTTTTTAAGTAGCTTTTCGTAACACGGCACATAGCCGCGGACCCTCGCAATCACCTCGTCGGCGATTTCCTGATCGTAAGTGTGCGAGGTCAGATTGCGGTCCTCGATCATCCCGAGCCACGCCTGCTCGTCTTCGATGAACCCGAGGGAATAAGCTTTCCTGAAGGCATCGCGCGCAGTCTGGGCCTCGTGGCCGGCGTGTTCGAGGTAGCGCTTAAGCGCTTTCCAGCTCATCTCATAGGTGAACTCGAAGCTCTGGATGACTCCCGCGCGGTCGCGCGCCGTCTGGATGGGCAGACTCAACGCCTCTTTGAGCGCCTCGATCGCTTTCTTGAAATTTTCCAGGCTATTTTGATGTTTGGGATTCATGGAGGACGACACCTTCCTCGTCGATGCTCTTTCTCAAATTCCCCGACGCCTTCTCGTATTGTACCAGATCGATCTCCAGAAGCGTGGGCGCGTTTTCGTCGATGTACAGCGCAAACTCGGCCCACCGCTTGGGATCGGCGCCGACGAAGGCGATGTCGTAATCGGAGCGTTCACCCTCATCGCCGCGCGCGCGGGAGCCGTACAAAATGATCTTCGTCGGGCGGATTGCCTTCTTCGCGGCTTCGACGACAAAACCCAGGACACGATCACTGCGCCGGTGCCGCATTTGTTTATATTATCTCATTCTCTTTCAAGTATCAGGAGTCGAATTGACGCCGGCCGGCCCCACAAAAAAAGCCCCAGTGGATCACCGGGGCTTTTAATTGATTTTTAGCGATTTACTGATTCTTTACTGATTCATCGCCTTTGTGACGTTCATTGCCTGAAGTCCTTTGGGGCCTTCGACAAGCTCGAATTCAACTTTCTGGCCTTCGGCCAAGGTCTTGAATCCGTCGCCGCTGATGGCAGTGTAGTGAACGAAGATGTCTTTGTCGCTGCCGTCTTGTTGGATGAATCCGTAACCTTTAGCGTCGTTGAACCATTTTACTGATCCGATTGCCATATAACCTAAACCCCCTGAACAGTAGTTGTTGATAGTTTCTGTTTTATCGGACGCGGATCGAAAGTGTCAAATTCAAAAAAAAGCGATGTCAGGGCGCATTAGCGTTGACACCACTCTTTTTTTTTGAACGCAGACGCGTCTTCCGAGGCGCCCGTCAGAATGTCGCGGGACGGCCGGTGTTGGTCGGCGTCGAGATCTTATATCCGGATTTTTCAATAAGCGCATTACGCTGCTCCTCGGCCTGCTTGCGCTGCGACTCGATAATCCGGTTCAAGTTCTCAAAGTAGCTTTCGTCGAGCGCGGTGCCGCGACCCGTGTGCCAGACGTATTTGTACTTATCGAACGGAATCATGCGTACGGCGAACGTATCGTCAAATTCCTTCAAGGCCGATTGCACTTCGGGCGTGTCGCTTTTGGCCGCGAGGCGCCTGATGTCGTACGCCGCGTTGACGGCACTCGGAAGAACGGTGCTGTAGTAAAACTGGTCGCCGGTCTGCGCGGCCCACTTCGCGTGGTCGAGACGAACGGTGTCGTACGCCAGGCGATAGGATTCTTCCTTGGGATTCATTTCCTTCGCGGACTTCAGCACGCTCTCGGCGAGTTTGTAGCGATTGTTGTCGAATTTCTGTTCGGCAAGCGCGCTGCCGTCTGGCGCCGGGAAGTTTTTGAGCGTTTCCACCATACTGGCCAGAATTGAAGCGCAGCGCTCTTTTTGTTCAGGATGCTCTTTCGCGAACGCCTTCACTTCTTTCGCGAGCTTCTCGACGTCGGCGATCTTTTCCGCCGTCTCGAGGCGCGTCTGGATCTTCGCAAGCTCGGCTTCGTCGGCCTTGGTCTTGAGCGTCTTGATGGTGTCTTCGCTCGCCCCGAGGTTCATAAGCTCGTCGATCGCGTCGCGATCGCCCTGTTCGGCGCGCGTGCAGGTTTCGGCGACGAGGAGCTGGCGCTCGAGTTCGAGCCTTTCTTCCTCTTCCTTCGCGAGGGTTTCTTTGTCTTTGAAGACGAGGCCGGTTTCGACGTCGCGGATCGCGTCAGGGTCGCCTTCGGGGAAGCGCAGGTCTTCGGTGCGATAAACGAGTTCGCCGGTTTTCTTCAAAGTCGCACCAAGGACCAGGCCTTCGACCTTGGAGGCATCGAGACAGGTGTTGCGGTCGCAAGCGCTGGTTTTCTCGGCGGTGCATTCGGCGCTTTCTTTCGCGATCACCCGAACGGGGATCTTGCCGTTGTCGAGCTCGCCGACTTCGAGGTTGATCGCGTCTTTGCAGTCGGGGTGGATCAGGCCGGTGACTTTCAAGGTGCCGGAGGCTTGGTCCAGCGAAAGTTTGTAGCGGCTAATGAAATTTCCGATTTCAGCGGCCGAGATGTTTTTTGGCGTGGCAGCAACGGTGGTCTGGGCCATAGCCGCGAGCGGCAAAAGACTCAATAGCGAGAACACGACGAGCGTGGACTTGGAATTCGACATTTCTCTCTCCTCTTTACAGGCCTTCCGCGGATGGTCTCTTCGTCCGCGGAAAAATACACTTCTCTCTTGGTGTCATGAAGTGCAACAGTGAGGCCAAACATAAGTAGTTGATTGTTAATGATTTAAATAAGACACAATGCACTTAGCTCTAAACGACTGTCTAAAAATTACACAGCCTTCCCATTGGGTGGGCCAAGCGATTCAAGAAGCATGGTGCGAAGCGGGGCAGAGCTTCGATGATCTTCTTGGGCATCAAGCGCCTTCCGGTCATCTCCGCTACGCGGCGGGCGCCATCCGCGCCGTCTCGAGCAGCTGGTACGCCTCCTCCATCTGCGTTTTAAACGTGACGATCGCGCCGTCCGAGAGGCCTTGCGAGGAGAAGTCCACGTAGAGCTGCTTCAGCTCCCCGTAGTAGTAGTCGGCGGCCTTGAGGTCTCCCCCCTCGGCCGCAACGTGCAGCTTCTCGAAGAGCGGGCTCATCGTGGAGAGGAACTGCTGATCGATGTCGGAGAGCGGCGGCGTTTCGCCTGCGATGTTGGACGGCTCTTCGGGCGTTTCCGCGGCGGGCTCGAGCGCGCGGGCGGCGAGAGTCTCGCGAAGTTTCTTCAACATGCTTTCGAGGTTCCAGAGAGCCTGGGCCGCGATCGTTTTCGTCTTGAGAGAGAATAAGAGCACCGGCAGCGAGCGGAGCTTCTGGAACAAGGCATCGAGTTCCTCGATATTTTCAGAACCGTACGCCTTTGTTGCCATGAGCCCCAGCTCCTCGATTGCCAGCTGGGCGGCGGCCTCCTGCTCGTTAATGAAAAGGGTGGCCGTCTCGAACATCGGGGCGGCCTCCTGCTCGTTAATGAAAAGGGTGGCCGTCTCGAACATCGGCGAGATGGTTTTTGACGCGATCAGAAGGGACTCGGCGGATTCGTTGGATTGAAAGTTCAGAAATTCGGGGTTCAAATTGTTCTGGAAAACCGTATTGAAACGCTTGAACGCTGCCTGGCGTGTGGTGCCCATCGCCGCGAAGATTTTCGCTGGATCCATGGGCTTCGCTTCCACAGGCTCGATCTCTTCTCCCGGCACGATGTTCTCTTCCGCCTTGAGCTTCGCGATCGCCTCAACCTCGTATTTCTTGAGGCGGGCCGTGATCTGATCCGCTGCCACGACGAGGGTGGCTTCCGTTTTCATCGCCACGTTGGGAAAGTCGTTTTTCATGGCTAGGGTATGGACTTCATTGAGCACCTCCACGGCGAGCGCGACGCGGCCGGAAGCCTCGAAACCGGCGC
>JACPKS010000038.1 GCA_016186905.1 Deltaproteobacteria bacterium | reverse complement strand
CTACCCGTGATGGCTGATATCCGTTTTGGCATCGCCGTTCGATTTCTGAAGAAGCAGTAACATTTAAAGCATATAAGTCTTTGAAATTAAAAGAACTATATTAATTTACAGCCCCGCCTTTTGTTTCAACGCGATCCGTCGTAAAATTGTAAATTGATAACGGAACACCGCTAACTTTAGAGGTACGTAAGCTGTGACGGTGATCGCGAAAAAGGCTTCTTTACTTTTTGTTCCATGGATCGGAATGCTCTTGCTGACCGGCTGTTTGCCGGGTTCCTCAAAGAACGCAGGCCTTTCCAGCTCGTTAAGCGCCACCGGCACCGCCGGAGCCACGACCATGGCTTCCAGCAGCCCCCAGGATACCGAAAGTACCGCCTCGCTTTTAAACGGATCGGTTCGAGCCATTCTCGCGCAGCCCGATGGCAAGACCGTTTTGGGGGGCGACTTTCATCCTCCGAACCATGTCGCGCGCCTGAATTCGGATGGGAGCATGGATGCGGAGTTCGAACAGAACATCGGCTTTGCGTTCAATGCGCCCGTGCATGCGCTGGCTCTCGACGCCGACGGAGGCATTCTGGCCGGCGGAGACTTTTCGGATTTCAGCGGAATGTTCGCGAGCCGGATCGTGCGCCTGAACCCGGACGGCACGCTCGACAACGATTTTCGCATGAATCTCGGGCAGGGATTCAACGACAAAGTTTCCAGCATCGCGGTTCAAGGCGACGGAAAGATACTGGTTGCCGGCAATTTCACCGAATTCAACGGAGTGGCGGCCGTGCGTATCGCGCGGCTCAATGAAGACGGCACCCTTGATTCGAGTTACGGTGCTCCCGCGGCGTCGCATGTTCCTCCCGACACGACACCGCCCGCTGCGCCGAGGAGTGGAAAATGAATCATGCGAAAATCGGCACGACGCCGAAAAGAAGTTTACTTACGAAGAAATTCCTCTATGCGTTTATGGCGGTCATCGGCATCAGCACGATTTTTGCCATCCGTATGGCAAGAACCAATTATTCTAGTCCTGATAACGACGTTTTAGCGACGGTCATTCAGTCGACCGGCAAGCACATCCTGGGCGGACGGTTTCTGGATTCGCGGATTCAGCGCCGAAACGCCGATGGCACGGTCGACGAAACCTTTTCGCGGTCCTGGAGCGCGGGTGGTTTTAATAACACCGTGATGGCGCTCGCGGTTCAGGCCGACGATCAGATTCTCGCGGCGGGTGAATTCACGAATTTCGACTCTTCGCTTGTCGGCCACATCGCGCGGCTTAAGGCCGACGGTTCGCTCGATACGGCGTTCGCCAACGCGATCGGAACGGGCTTTGACGACACGGTTTCAAGTGTTGCGGTGCAATCCGACGGAAAGATTCTCGTGGGCGGTGCGTTTTCCTCGTTCAACGGAACTTCGGTGGCGCGCGTGGCGCGGCTCAACGCGGACGGCACGCTTGATTCGACGTTCACGCCGAATTCAGGATTTGATGCGGCCGTTAGAAGCATACATATCGACTCGTCGGGCCGGATTCTCGTCGGCGGAGATTTTAAGACGTATAGCGGGACATCCAAGCCATATCTTGCTAGTCTCTTGAGTAACGGCGGTTTGGACGCTGAGTATCCAAAAAAGTAAATAAACGCGGCTAAACGCATCGACTGCAACGGATGGCATCGAGAAAAGAACACTACTACAAGGGCGAGCTTAATCAGGAATACCTGAGGAAGCTCGACGAAGAGGCGATCCTCACCATTCGGGAGCGCTCGATCGCGAGCAGCCTGATGTATCCGGGCCTGCTTCTGGCGATCGTGTTCGCGACCTCGATCCAAAGGCGCTATCCCAAAGAAATCCTGATTTTCGGCGTGATCGTGATTTTGATCGCGTCGGCGCGCGCGGCGATCGCCGCGAGCTGGAGCCGCTTTCAGCCGGGGCGCCAAAAGCTCTGGCAGGCATTGTTCAAAGCGGGATTCCACCTTGCGGCTTTGACATGGGGGGTGTTCGCGGCGTTGACGATCACGTACTTCGAGCTCGGATGGGTGTCGTTTTTCGTGCTGCTCGTGACGGTCGCGATCGCATCGGCGAAGGTGCCGATTCTCGCGCCGAACTTCGGCTTGCTGCGCACGCACCTGCTCTACATCTTCCTTCCATCGCTCGTCGCGAATTTGCTTTTCGTTGGCGGGCTCAGGGGATCAGCGCTTGCGGTCTTCTTCGGCGCGTTTTTCGTGCTTCTCTACGTGCAGGGCCGGCTTCAAAACTCGGAGTATTGGGACGCCATTCGGAATTCCGCGCGGCTGCACGCGATGATCGACGCGCTTCCGGGCACGCTCTCTTGGGTGACGTCGGAGCTGCGCTATCTCGGCGCCAACCGAAAGCTCGCCGAGACCTGGCACCTCGCCAATGAGGATTTTCCGGGCAAGAAAATCGGCTTTGCCGATCCGCATACCGAGATGCTGGATTTCGCGAATCACCTTTTCGGGCACGAGGCCGACAGGTATTCGCGCGAGCTCAACCTGCGGCACGGGTATTACTACGTCGTCGGACAGAAATACAACAAGAGCACCGAAGCCGTGATCATCGGGCTCGATATTACCGACTACAAGAAAACCGTTTTGGAGCTCGAGGCCCAAAGGCTTCAAGGCAAGTACACCGCGCGGCTTGCGAGCCTCGGAGAGATCTCGAACAGTCTGGCCGACGAGCTTGACTCATCGCTGGTGACGGCAAACAACGACATCAAGGACGTGAAGGCGAAGCTTCGCGAAAAAGAGCCGCGCATCGGCGAGGCGCTCGAAAAGATCGAGCGGGTGGACGACCTCGTCGCGCGGATCGAAAGACTCATGCTCGTATTCCATCGCTTCGCTTTCAACGACAGCCGCGAAGCCACGCGAAAAATCTACGTCAAAGATCTCATCGACGCTCTCGCGTCGCTTTGCAGCGAGCGGTTCCGGCAAAACGGCGTGCAGCTGCAGGTCGGCGATT
Source organism: Deltaproteobacteria bacterium (assembly GCA_016186905.1). Classification (GTDB taxonomy): domain Bacteria; phylum Bdellovibrionota; class UBA1018; order UBA1018; family UBA923; genus JACPKS01. The sequence goes on along the minus strand of JACPKS010000038.1, from coordinate 7,867 downwards.
TCATGCCTGACCTTGCGGTCGAATGCCAGGAGACGCAGATGCTCGAGGTTCTCTTGAATCTCCTTAACAACGCGTTCGACGCCGTGCAGGCGATGCAGCCCTCGGCATGGGTGCGTATCGAAGTGCAGGATGCGGGCGATACCGTCGTTATCGCGGTGACCGACAGCGGTTCCGGCATTCCGCCCGAGATCTCCGCGAAAATGTTCGATCCGCTCTTCACGACCAAGCCCGCCGGTAAGAGCACCGGAGTCGGTTTGAAGGTTTCAAGAGAGATCGTCGAACGTCATGGCGGAACGCTTGCGCTCGACGCGTCCTCGCGCAATACGCGGTTCGTGCTTCGCGTTCCCGCGACGGCGGCCAGCGGCGCGACGTCAACTTCTCCTTAAGTTTCAAGCTTAAAGCGCCGATTGTTCCATGACATGAACAGGCGAAGAATTGTGTTAAAATCAACCTGGGGAGTCCGAGGAGCGGTCATGGCTTTCGCGAAGGCTTTCCGTAGCGCCGGCATTCCCTTGCTCGTCGTCCTCTGCACGGCTTTTTCTGTTTTCCATTTTTCTTCATGTGGTGGAGGCGCTGCGGGCGGGGCCGGTGGCGGCGGTGCAGCGACCACTACGACGACCATGTCGATGGCGCCTTCGACGCCGACGATTACGATACCTTCCGCGAGCCCGTACTATTCCACGAGCACTTCGCTGACGATCGCGGGCGCATGCACCACCGGCGCGACGGTCACTCTTGCCGGCGACAGCTCGCAGACTTATACCTGCGCATCGTCGGCCTATACGTTTTCCGTCACGAAGACGACAGACGCCGCTTATGCCTTTACGGTTAAGCAAACGGTCGCGGGCGTCGATTCCGCGACGGCATCGCTTTCGTGGACGCTCGATCGCGTAGCGCCATCCGCGCCGACGATCACGGGACCGGGTTCGAGCCCGTACGTCTCGGCGGACAGCACTTTCAATCTCACCGGAGCTTGTGAAACTGGAGCAACGGTCACGCTTGCCGGGGACTCTACGGGGTCGGCAACATGCTCGGGTTCCGCTTATAGCGTAAGCATCGGAACAAAAAGCTCCGACACCACTTACAATTTCACGGTTTCGCAAGCCGACCCCTCCGGAAATGCTTCGGGTAACGCAAGTTTTCAATGGACCCGCGACACCACCGTTCCCGCAACACCAACAATCACCTCGCCGACGCTGACGGCCGGTGTTTATTATTCGACGGGGAATTCCGTGACGATCCAGGGCGGATGCGTGACGGGCAATACGGTCACGCTCGCAGGCGCGAGCTCGCAAACGTTTACGTGCGCATTGTCCGCGTATTCGTTCACGTACAATAGTACTTCCGACGGAAGCTACGCGTTCACCGTGAAACAAAAACACGGTTCCGCGCAAGACTCCGGAACCGTGGCGATGACCTGGACGCGCGATACTGTCGCGCCCTCCGCGCCGGCAGTGACCGGGCCGGGAACCAGCCCCTATAACTCGCCGGCGGCGACAACCGCGATCACGATCACCGGAGGATGCGAAACCAACGCGACGGTGAGCCTGGGCGGCGCGACCGCGCAGACCAAGACGTGCGCTTCTTCCGCCTATGGTTTCAACTCCTACAATCCCGGCTCCGACGGCACCTACAATTTCACCGTTTCACAGACCGATCCCTCCGGAAACGCGTCGGGCAACACGAACTTCCAGTGGATCCGCGACACGGCCTCGCCCACGATCTCGAGCGTCACGCCGGCCACTTCGAGCGGCAATCTCACGACCGCGACGAACATCGCGCTGAACGGAAGCGGTTATAAATCCTCAGGCATGACGATCACCGTGGACGGCGCGACGTGCTCGAACTTCGTGTTTACTTCGCCGACCGATGTTTCGTGCGATGCCCCCGGCCCGCACCTCGCCCAGGCCGTGAATGTCGTCGTGACGAAGGCCAACGGCGCATCCGTTACGAGCAGCGGCGGATTCACCTACACGGGAACCGCGGCCTACACGCTCCTGCAACAGAAAATTTTTCAGGTGTATTGCGCGAGCTGCCACATCTCGCCAAATCTCTCGGGCGGATTCGATTTGAGCGTCTACAGCCAGATCTCGCTGCGGGTCACGGCCGGAGACGCCGCGAACAGCACGCTTTACAAGCGTGTGACGACGCAGGCGCCGATCATGCCTCAGGGCGGGGCGCCGCTTACGACGGCCGAGAAAAACGCGATCGCCGACTGGATCAACGCCGGCGCGAGCAACAACTGACGGCTCATCTGCCCAAACAAGGATTGGTATCGAGAAGTTCCTGTCGGGAAAATTTGCAGGTTTTTTTCTTGGATTTTATCCCGTAAGATTTTTAAAGCATGACGGAATTTCCTCGGCGTACGGCGATGGGAGCGTGCGCTTTTTTTTGACGGCGTTTACGCTGGCTTCGTGCGCTTACAGCGAAGAAAAATCCCAGGTCACGGGGAGCGCGCCCACGGGAAGTTCGGTCACGCTCACGTATTTGAAGTCCGCGATCTTCACTCCGAAATGCGCGTCCTGCCATCCCGGGTCTTCGTTTGACATTTCCGATTACGCGCAACTGAGCGCCAGAGTGGTGGCCGGAAGCGCCAGCGCCAGCACGTTGTACAGGCGCGTGACGGATGCGGCATACGGCACCGTCATGCCGCAAGGTTCCCCGCAGTTGTCGAGCGGCGAAAAGCAGGCGATCGCGGACTGGATCAACAATGGCGCGCAAAACAATTAAGCGGGAAAAATACATCGCAAGGCGGCTGGTCGGCGTGGCGCTTCTCTCGGCGTCGTTGCTCGTGCCGCGGATTTCGTCTTCAAGCGAAAAGCGCGCCTGGAATCTTGAAAACGCGAGGGGTAAAACCGTATTTCGCGCCGTCGGACGCCCGAGCCTTCTCCGCGTCAAGGGAACGGCACCCGCCCCCAAGGGGCGTGCCTTTCTTGAAGGGAACGCGATTTCCGGAGTTCTTACCGTCGAGCTCAGTGAGTTTGATACCGGCATTTCGTTGCGCAATACCCATATGCGGGACAAATATCTCGAGGTTTCGAAATTTCCACGAGCTGCTCTTGAATTGAAAAATCTCATGCTTCCCGAAAAAGGCGAAGTCGTCTTTGACGGAATTCTTACGCTCCACGGTGTATCGAAAGCCGTGCGGGGAAAAGCCCAAATCGAACGGCGAACCGAGAACGGCGCTGACCTTCTTCGCGTGGAAGCGATGCCTTCTTCGCGTGGAAGCGATGTTTGAGCTGAAGATTTCGGATTTCGGGATTCATACGCCGAGTTACGCGGGCATCACCGTTGCCGACGTGGTGACCGTTGATGTCGAGTGCGAGGCGCAGTACATGCCGCCGAAGGCGGCAAAATGACAAAAATTTGGACCTTCGCTGCGATAGGGCTCTTGTGCGGTTCGCAGGCAGCCCACGCCTTCCCCGAGAACGTCCGCAACGGCTACAACAACTGTACCAGCTGCCACTTCAGTCCCTCCGGCGGTGGCGTTCTTACCGCTTACGGCCGCCAGCTCTCGCGCGAAGTGGTGAGTGCCGCGGGAAACGAAGGCGAAGAGCAGTTCCTGCACGGCCTTGTTCAAACGCCGGAATCGGCGATGCTTGGCGGCGGCCTGCGCGCGATCCAAACGTATCTCGACAACCCGCTCATCAAGCAGGGCCGCTTCATCGTGATGCAGGCTGATCTCGAGCCAGCGCTGACCTTCGGTAAGGTTTCCGCGGTTGGAACCATTGGGATCGAGAAAATCGAAAAACAGGCCGTGAGCAGCCAACGCGGCGTTCTCAGCCGCCGTCACTACGTGAACTACAAGCCCACCGACGAAGTGTCGCTTCGTGCTGGACGTTTCATGCCCGCTTTCGGCATCAACGTTCCCGATCATGTCATCGCGACCAAGAAAGGTCTGGGCTTCGATCAGCATCACGAGACCTATAACTTCGAGGCGGCGTGGCTCGGCGAAACGGCGGATTTCTACGTCACCGCGATTTTCGGCCGGAATGACAAGATCTACGGGCAGCTTGAAAAGGGCGCCGCATTCACTCCGAGCGTCTTTCTTTCCGAAAAATACAAGCTCGGCGCGAGTTATTTCTACGGCTACACTTCCAGCACGAAGCGGCACCTGTTCGGTCCATGGGCGATCCTGGGCTTCACGCCGCGTTTTTTTCTGCTGTCGGAGTGGGACTACCAAGCATTTTACAACAAAGGCCAGTCCACGCCGTCGCGAACGGGATTTGCGGGTTACCAGCGCCTTGATTACGAAGCATGGAAAGGGATTCATTTCTATTTGACGCAGGAGTACTCGATGCTCGATCGTCGCGACAACTCGAGCTTTAAGGAGGGTTACGGCCTCGGCGCGCAGATTTTTCCGCGCCCGCATTTCGAGATCAACGCGCTCTGGCAGAAGCAGCGCATGTTCTCGATTTCAAAAACGGTGTTCTACGACTATGCCTGGTTGATGCTCCATTACTATCTTTAGAATGATTATCGCTAGAGGCTTGGAATGACCGAACCCAAACTCAAACGGCCGATCGGCGGGATCAAAGCCGCTGCCGATATGGTGAAAAATCTTGACGGGCCCACGCGCGAGCGGATTCTCGCCGGTGTGGCCGCGAAGGATCCTCGCGTCGCCGAGGAGATTCGAAAGAACATGTTCGTGTTCGAGGATCTGCTGGTTCTGCCCGACCGGGAGATGCAGGTGTTTCTTCGCGAGATTCCTCACGCGATGCTCGCGACGGCGTTGAGAACGGCCTCTGAAGAGTTCAAGGCAGCCGTTTTTCGAGGTTTCTCGGCGCGTGCTCGGCAAATGTTGCGCGAGGAAATGGAAGCGCAAGGCAGGCGCCGCCGTTCCGAGGTCGAAGCCGCGCAGGCCGAGATCATCGCGATCGCGCGGAGGCTTGAAGGTGAGGGAAAGATTTTGCTTCAGCGGCCCGAACTGAAATAATCGAGTCAGCCTGGGCCGGCGCCGCTGCCGCCCGGTACGCGACGGCCGCGCCCGCCGCGTCTTCCGCGGCGCTGAGCGCCGCCACCGCCGGTATTTCCACCGCCACCGCTTGCGTTTCGGGCGCCCATGTTCCGGTTTTTTCCCCGAACCTCATCCGACCGCGGTTCTTGGTGATCGCCGGCGAAACCGGTGGGGATTTGCTTGCCGATCAGGCGTTCGATCTGCGTGAGCAGTCGCCGATCGCCCGGAGTCACGAAACTGGTGGCCCTTCCCGTGGCGTCAAGCCGGCCCGTGCGGCCGATGCGATGGATGTAATCTTCCGGCTCAAGCGGCAGGTCGTAGTTTACGACGTGCGCGACGGCTTCGACATGGATTCCTCGGCCCACGACATCGGTCGCGATGAGAATGCGGTACTTTCCTCCCTTGAAATCCGCCAGCGACTGCTCGCGATACTTTTGCAGCAGGTCCGAGTGAATGCACGTGACGTCGTAAAATTCGTCGGCATGAAGTCTATGGAAAAGGCGGGAAGCGCCGACCTTGGAGCGAACGAAAACCATCACCGAGCCCTTTTCCTCGCGCAGCAGGCGCTTGAGCTCGCGGTGCTTCATCGCATCCTGCGTGAAAATAAGCCGTTGCTCCACGGTCTTCGCGGCGACTGTCGGCCGGCCGATCGCGATGCGCTTGGGCTGGTAGAGCGTCTTGCGAGCGAGCGCTTCGACGTTCGGCGGAAACGTCGCCGAGAAGAGCATCATCTGCCGTTGCTTCGGAACTTCGATCATGATGCGATCGAGCTGGCTTGAAAAACCCATGTCGAGCATGCGGTCGGCTTCGTCGAGCACGACGTACTCGATGAAATCGAGCCAGACGGTTCCGCGTTCGATGTGGTCGCAGAGGCGTCCGGGAGTGGCGACAATAATCTGGGGATAAGTTCGCAGAGCTTCGAAGTCGAGTTTAAGATCAATGCCGCCGATCAAGGTGACCGAACGCACGCCGCGCGGCGTGGCGAAAAGCTCAAGGGTGGCCTGGATCTGTTGCGCGATCTCGCGCGTGGGCGCGAGAATCAAACCATACGTACCCTGGCGCCCCGCGATCGCTTCCACCATGGGGAGCACGAAGCTCGCCGTTTTGCCCGTTCCGGTCTGCGCCGAGACGATGAGATCAAAGCCGTCGAGAGCCGGCGGAATGGCTTCGGCCTGCACCGGCGTGGGACTTGCGTATGCCGACTTTTTTATCAGCTCGAGGGCTTCGGCGGAAAGACCGAGCGAGTTCCAGCTCGGCGGCGGCGTGTTCGCGGCGCTTTCAGGGGCCGATGCGTCCGGAATCGCGTCAGTCGGCGCAGCCATCACGACCGCAGCCTGGATTTCGTTTTTCATTCGAAATGTTACCGAGTCTGAGGGGGGCTGGCGCCTGGCGAACCCGGATTATGGCGATGGACGATCAAACCATGACTCAGGTCATAGGGGGACACGCCAACCGTGACCCTGTCCCCCACAATGACCCTGATTTTGAAACGCTTCATCTGCCCGCAGAGCTTTGCGAGAATCGTCACGCCGTTATCGAGAGTGACGCGGTAATTTCCACCACCCGTGGCATCGGAAACCTGACCTTCAAGCTGTACGAGATCTTCTCTTGGCAAGCTTTGCTCCCGCTCCGCGAATCAAATCTTGGATTCGCTTCTTAGTAGCGTCGTCCGCCGCCGAAACCGCCGCGGTTGCTGTCGCGGTTGCCGCCGCCGAAACCGCCGCCGAAGCCGCGATTCTGGCCGCCAAAGCCGCGATTTTCGCGCGGGGCCTGGGGCTTCGCTTCCGAAACCGTGATCGCGCGGCCTTCGTAATCCGCGCCGTTGAACTTGGCGATCGCGTCGGCGGCTTCCTGCTCGCTGGACATTTCCACGAAGCCGAAGCCCTTGCTGCGGCCGGATTCGCGGTCGGTGATGACCTTGGCCGATTCGACGGTGCCCGTCTGAGCGAAGATGCTCTCCAGAGACGCGTCGTTGGCGGAGAACGGAAGATTGCCGACATATAATTTCTTACCCATGAAACCTCCTTAAGGCTTGGCGCCGCATACAATCCGGCGCCGGGAACTAAAGCCGCTCAAGAGAAACATGGGCACCATGCCCGTAAACTCCGAACGCGACCGTGTAATGACACGTGTAACCTAACACATCAAGTTAAGGTTTGGAAAAATTTTTAGCATCCTGCGAAAAATTTTGCTTGGGAGATTTTCGAGTTATTCTTTGGCAATGGCTGGACCCATTCCCCTGAACCAAGCGCCAAAGGCCGATCTGCGCAAGATCAAAGCGGTGTTTTTCGACATCGACGACACGTTTTCAAGCTCCGATTCGAGCCGGGGATTTCGCGAAAGCCGTATCCTTCCCGAAGCTTTCAAAGCGCTTTGGGATCTGCACCGCGCGGGCATCAAGACCGTTCCGGTGACCGGCAGGCCCGCCGGCTGGTGCGACATGATCGCGCGCATGTGGCCGGTGAGCGCCATCGTCGGTGAAAACGGCGCGTTTTATTCATACGTCGAGGCGGCTCGCGCCGATGGGGATGCTGCCAAAGGGGATGCATCGGACGTGCCCTCCCGGCTCGTGAAACGCTATTTCGAGCCGGCCGGAGTCAGAAAGCGAAACGCAGCACTGCTTGCGCGCCTGCACGACGAGATCCGGCGTGAATTCGGGGGTGCGAAGGTTCCGAGCGATCAGCCCTTTCGCGAGTTTGATCTTGCGATCGATTACTGCGAAGACGTACGCCGCTGGCCTCAAGCGCGCGTGCAGCGGCTGATGGAATTCGCGCGGGATCGCGGCGCGATGGCGAAGCTCTCAAGCATCCATGTGAACATCTGGTTCGGGCGATACGACAAGTGGACGTGCGTGAAAAAGGCGATGAAAGACCTCTTCGGCATCGATCCGAAAAGCGGGCTTGATCGCGT
>JACPKS010000009.1 GCA_016186905.1 Deltaproteobacteria bacterium | reverse complement strand
GGTAAAGAAGAAATCGTCAAAACGATTGCAAGAGACCTTTTCATGAAATTCATATATTCCTCGCACCAATCAAATGTCTTTGATCCTTGGCTCGCGCCGAAATTCTTTACTTAAACGCGCAGTCGTTGCGCGGGAAATCAGAGATTTATTCACAAGAGAAGGTATATCCATATAGTGTTTCTGTCCCATCACGATAATCCCACGACGTAACTTCTCCAGAATTATTAAAATTTACATAGAGCCTTTGAGACAGCTCGCGGTGATATTTACTTCCCTGGCCAACTAGCACATTTTTTCTTCCGGCTGAGTATGTATCATAGGCTGCTTGTAGATCATTCACGTTAATTGTTTTTAAAGGTGCTTTTCTCTTGTTAAAGATTGGACTGACATTCTTAATTCGAGGATGTGCAATATAAGCAATCGTTTGAGAACCCTTTGCCTCGATAGAAGTTAAGGCAAGGCTACATTCTTTTCCATTTAGACTCTCAAACTTAGAATTTTGAATATGTCCTTTGAAGGTAAATGAGTCTTGTGCAAATGCACTCAACGAGACCAGCAAAGTGACAATAATAATTTTTTTCATAAAACTTACTTCTTTCATTTAACCAATGATTAGTCTCCTAATCACTTTTCGAAGTCCTTTGCTTTATCGAGCGCCACCGGACTTCATTGGTCACGCTTTAATTCAAAGTTAAGCGCGAAGCTCGCGCTCGATTTTTCTTCGCTCAAAAGCCCGTCGCTGCAATACCGGGCAAGGTCCAAGATCGGCAGATCAGGATTGTGAGCCAGCCATTCATATCGTGCTTGACTGTGCGCGTCAAGTTTTATATTGTGCGTGAAATTGACCGGTTTTTCGGCCTGGTTTTAGGCAGCAACCTTCGGACATTTGACCGAAGAAACCGTGGGCAGGTTGGACCCGGAAACCATTGGATTTATTTTGGAGGAAAAAATGAAAAACTCACTCCTGGGTGGCTTAACAGTGGCGATGATCCTTTCTGCGTCGATTGACGCACTGGCATGCACGACGGATGAGGCCAGGCAGAACATGATCACTTTTGTTAAAGAGCTGGCTGCTCCCAATGAAAAGATCACGTTCATGAAAGCTGGGGCGCGTAAAGTCTTCAATCCGAACACTGGCGCGATCAACTATGACGTGGCTGTGACTTTTCGAAGTTCAAGGGATGGCGGCATGGTGGTGTTTGCAACCCTGGATGACACTTGTGAAAAAGCGGTTTATGGGCCGAAAGGACTCCGCGTTCGCCCTTAGAATCCCGAGGATGCGCGAAAAAATCGAAGGATGAAAATCCAATGTCCGAGCATCACCCGGTCGAGAATCCTTCGCTATAAAGTCTGACGCCTTCGGATTCCACCTATGGCCCTTGCCCAGTAGATCACGTCACGACGCAGGTTTCGATCAAGTCCACAATGCCGGACGGCAAGAAGATCGAGCTTTTTGCGGTTTCCTTCTTTGAAATCGAGGAGGATCTGATCAAATCCGCAGTGGAGTATTGGGCTGAAACATACCCGGCGCCCGAATGGCGGAGGAAATATGTCGAGACCTATTGACCCTCGCCCGCCAACGATGCACGGTCGACAATAGATATAATTTTATAATAATCATCGATAAATGCTAATACTTACGCCACTTTACATATATTTTACATGAATTTTTACTAAAGTTATTTACTTTTGCTCTCAGTTCGCCGATACTACCAAGTAAGGAGGCTTCGCATGCGTCAGACCCATACTCTTGAACGGCTTAAAGCCGCCCTAGTTCCCGGCCAGGTCTATCGCCGGTCTGATTTGACTCGCCTCTCTTCTAACGTTGATCGGCACTTGGCCCAATTGGTCCGCGAGGGGAGCCTCAAGAAACTCTCCCAAGGAATGTACGCCGCTCCCAAAAATACAGTTTTCGGCGAAGCTCCGCCCGAAGAACATTCCCTGCTCCAGTCATTTTTGAAAGACGATCATTTTGTCGTTTATGGGCTGAGCCAGTTCAATGCCCTGGGCCTTGGCACTACCCAACTCTACAATAGCCGCATCGTCTTCAATCGCAAACGAGTCGGTGAGTTCACCCTAGGCTCTCGCACCTACCTGTTCCATCGCTGGCGAGAAGCTCCCAAGTCGCTCACTGCGGAATTCCTCGTTGTCGAACTCCTCAGTCGCCTGAACGAGCTCGTGGAAGATCGTGTTCAAATCCTGGAACGCTTGAGGGACAAGCTCCCGCAGTTTAATGCGCGCCGATTGCTCCACGCATCTAGGCACTACGCTACCCTCTCGACCCAGAGGAAGCTGGAGGATCTCCTGAAAAACAAAACGGCGGCCACCGCCGCATGACCCAACCCTTTGTCCACGAGCTTCCAAGCTTTAAAGAACTCATCGAGATCATCGCCGATGAAGCCTCGATCAAAGATCCTGCTCTCGTAGAAAAAGACTACTGGATCATGCCTGGCAGCTCAGCGCCGGCAAATTCCGGAAACGCCTGCGGACATTTGCAACGCTAAACCAGCTTGAATTGGAAATCCCGTCACTCGATCGAGCAACACCCATTTACGTCGACGTCAACCTGTCTGGCGGCGATTGCGGCAAAGCGGTTTCAAAGCGCCTGCACGAAATGGGATTCACGGAGCTGTTTCTATGCACCGGCATGACCGCCGCTGAAGTCGGATCGTTGCCGTGGATCAAGGGGATCAGGGATAAGAAGGCGCCGTGGGCGGGTTCCGCGTGAGGGTGGAGTCACTCCTCGAACAACTCCCTGATTTTCACTCCGAGCACCTTTGCCCATTTCTCAAGGGTGGAGAACTTGGGATCGTAACCCTTGCGAAAATAACGGAACACGCTCGAATAGTCGATTTTCAGGCGCTTCGCGAACTGACGCTTGGACATTCCGCGCCGTTTCAGCGCCTCGTCGAGCAGTAGTTTTGCCATGAAGCAAAACTTAGGAAATGATGGGGATGTTCGTAAGCCTGAAATAATATTCATGGGATGGCAATTATGTCATGACACAGGTATTATTCAGTCTGTGTTGCGTTTAAAGCAAAATGCCGCTTCTGGACTCCGCGCAATGCCCCGACGCCGCTTCGTGTATCTGTATGCCAGCGATTCCGCCCGCATCATGGCGGCCGCCAGGCGCGCGGCGGGTCTCAGTCAGCGGGCCGTCGCCAACACCCTTTGCGTTTCGCGCGCAACAGTGGCCCGGCTGGAGAGCGTCCGCGCCGAAATGTTGCCCTCCGAAGGCAAATTCATCGCGAGATGGCGTCTTCGCCTGAACGTGACTGAAGAGGAACTTCGCAACATCGTGAGGACATGACCCGGTGATTGCCCAAAGCCTGATTTCGAAGCTGTCCAATCGGTTGCACCAGCAATCCGGCGGGCGGCGCATTCCGGAAGCCGTGCTCGAACGAGACTATTGTGTCGCCTGGTTCCTCGTGCAGAGGAGTCACATTATGCTGCACAAAACTGTTTACGCTGGCGCGCTTTCGCTCGACGCATTATCGTCATTCGAGACGGTCCGCTCTTTGAAAATCGAAGAAAATGAATGGCTCACTTCTGAAGAAGCCGCGCGATATTTGCGCATCAGCGAGCCGACGCTGCGGAACATGACCAGTAATCGGCGGGTTCCGTATTACATATAGATTTCTAAATGCGGGTAGAAACCTAGGATTTGCCGAAGTTCTCCATTTGTCATTTCAGGGATCTCATCGAGCTCTGTCCGTGTGCTTTTAGCGCAAGAAATCTCGGAATAAAACGTTGCCATAATGAGTGGTTTCGAATCAATTGGTGCTTCAAAACCAAATGATAGCTGCAGACTACAATTGTTTGCATGTCTAGAAATTAGCCCACGCACCACGTCGCCGCGACCGTTCCAATAGTTTTTTTCTAAAGGCATGCCAACTGACTGCAGATTCAAAAGTTTAACTAAATCAGCAGAACTAAATTTAGCTTTTTTTACAGTGAACCTGCAAAAACCAAAATTAGAGTCAAGATCTTCTTTGCGCATGTACTGAATGCCATTTTGCACGTAGAAAGTTGTATTGTTTCCCGTATTAGGAATTGGCATCATCAACTCGTTTTCAAAAGCACCACGGAATCCCCTCTGATCTGGGTCTCCGAAGCCACCAAAAACGGTTTGCTTATCATCATCACACCCTGAGACAAGCGTCGCGAAGACCAATAGTGAAACTAGTTTTATTTTTTTAATATTACATTTCATAAACTCTCCATTTTAAATTCCATGTTTCCCGTTCGATCCTTGGATTTTAATCCTTCGCATTTACGCGCACTTTATTATAATTGACGCTCTGAGTCTAGTAATTAAAAAATACTAATGGTATCAACTATTTATATTGAAATTCGGTGGATTTCTGAGAAGCTTTTCGTATGCAAGAAATGAGCGGCCGGCCTCAAGTCCATTGACGTTTGGCACAAACGCGGGAGCATTTGACGAAATGTCACATAATGATGTATTGTATAAATCGCTAGATCGAACTCAGGCACGGAAGTGGTTGACCAAATTCTTGAGCTTCTATGCGCAAGGGAAAGCCTTCATCCACCTGACCGATCACTTTAAAAAGCGCTGTTTGAGCCGCAATGTCAGCTTGAACGATGCGATTAACGTGATGAAAGCTGGGTCGATCAACAAACAGGGAGAGCCGGACATCAGGACCGGCCAGATCGTGTACAACGTGGAGACGCCAAGAATGGAAGTGTCTTTTCAGTTCTTGGGCGAAAACCGGATCAGGCTCATCACTGTAAAGAGAAGGTAGGCGGAAAATGATTTGCTCACACTGCAATTCCAAGATGACGGCACAAAAATCGGGCCGCTACCACTACGTGGAAAGCGGGCTTACGAATATCTATCTCAGAGGCATGACCGTCTGGTCGTGCCCGGAGTGTGGCGCCGAGGAAATCGAAATCCCCGACCCCGCCGGGCTGCAAGATGCCCTTGCCCGCGTCCTTGTGTCGAAGGAAAGCCGTCTGACCGGCAAAGAGTTCAGATATCTCAGAACCCATCTCGGCCACTCAGGGGCGGATATTGCCGCACGTTTTGCGGTGTCCAGGGAAACGGTTTCCCGCTGGGAGACCGGCGCACTCAAAGTGCCTGGGCCAGCCGACATCGCGCTGCGATACATGGTCCTCATGGGTAAGGCCAACTACGACTACAAGGTGACTGACCTCAACGAAATCTTGGAGTCACGGCGCCGGATCAAGTACCTGGAGGCGAAGTTTCAAAATGAATGGAAGATCGAGAACAAGTCAGCATGACTCGAAAGAAAGGAGCCAAGGGTCATTGCACCGCGGACTCTTCACGCTAATATTTTTTCGGCAGGATCTTGCGCTTGTTGTAACGGTAACGTGATCCGAGCATCTGCATCCACTTGTTGCCGGTGTCGTCGCCAAAATGTTTGTTGACGGTCACGAACTCCTCGTAGTGGTTGGGGTGCTTGAATTTCAGCGCTCCCACGTTGTCGCTCCGAGGAAGCAAATAGGATAAGTAATTATTGGCTTGCCCTAGCACGGCTTTATAGGGCCCTTTAAGCAGCGGCCTTGCGCCCGCCATCGCCGGGTAGGTCTCATCCCCCCACTTGCCGCCATAGTGCGCAACACTTTCCGGACGGCCGACCCAGTACGCCGGATCGATTTCGCCCGGCGCGGTGAGGATGCTCAAATCCCCGATCTGCATCAGGCTCACATCGGATCGCACGCAGCCAAAGCGCCCCATGCAGCGGCCGGGGTAACTGATCATGCTATCTTCGGGCTCAACGTCGAAATTCCACACGGATTTCGTCGTAACAAGATGCAAGATGTTCACCGGAGCGATATCCAGCGGCTCAGTTCGAGCCGAAACCTCGGTTTGTGCGCTGAATCCGGATTTTGAATTTAAAGCGCTGACCACTTCGTTTGCGACCTCGTAGCCCTCGGAACGGATCTTCACCCAATCATCCTGCGGCGCGACCGCGCGCGTGGGTTTGCCGTGGCTGTCAGGATCGCTGGCGAACACGGGCTTCATGTCCTCGCTCCAGAGAGGGACATACCAAGCCTGCCCGATCTGGCAGCCAAGGGTACCCGTGAAATACACGGCCACGCCGCCGAGCTTCTTTTCGGCGAATTCGCGCAAGTAATGCACGAATTCGCTGGAGATCAGCATGTTGGAACTTCCGAGCGAGTCGGGATGAGCATGCCAGTTGATGAAGGTTCCAAGCGTCTGGCCGGTTGCCACCGAAATGAACTGCGCTGCCGTAATCTCGGTATTGCGCACTTTCGGATTTCTCTTGTCGGCCTGAATAGCCTCTTCGTCGTACCGATCTCCGCCAGGAAGATTGTAGTCGGTGGAGTTCATCGGAATATTGCAGTCGGGGTCTTTTTTCCATTCTCTTGTTTTTGAGTTGTAGCAGGCGATGTGGCGAGTGGCGATCGTCTTCATTTTCGCGGGCTCCATCGCGCGAATCGCGGCGGCCGCGGCGTTAAAAAGCCAGACGCGAAGCCTGTCGGTATACGCTTTGCCGTGACCAGGAAGCGCGGTCGACCAGTACCCGGCGGCATCAGGGGCCGCGTGGTCGTGTGTTGAGGCGATCACGATGTTGGAGACGGGAATTCCGTAAACTTTCTCGATTTGCCTGCGCACGGGATTGATGTGCTTCCACACGAGCCCCGGCAAGTCGGCTGAGATCAGCACGGTGCGCACGCCATTTGAGCCTTCGATGGCGATCGCGCGCGCCCACACGGGATCATGCACGCCTTGGGCCAGGCGGTTGCCGATGAAAGGAACCGGATAGAACGGATTGAAGCCTCCCAGATTGATGAAGTTGAACCGGTGGTCGCCTTCGGTGCCAAGCGGATTCGTGAACGGATCGAAGTTATCGCGCGCGGGATCGGGCACGTCATCCGAGAATTCCGCGAGATATTCGTCGCATTTTTCACGCGTGCAGTTGTCGATCATGCCGTCATGGCCGTCGTCATATCCGGCAATGCCGGGTTTGCCGTCAGGGCCGAATGCCCCGGGCTCCTCGAAGTCATAGAGACCATCGACGCCGGTGTCATAAAACGGTTGGCCAAACTTATAGAAAGGATTTGAAGGATGAACCGGGGCTGTCTCGAATTGATAAGGCGTGATGTCAATGGCGGCAAAGCCGGCTTTGATCTGGCCGTGGTCATCGGCTTCAACCCATGAGGATGAAGCAAGCAGCAAAGTCAGGATAAGCGGCAGGCTGAAAAAGATCTTGGATTGGCGCAAAAGATTTCCCCTGTATTGTGAGTCCGTACAAATTTCCATAATCTGAAATAATGTCTGAAAATATAATCCAATATTTTTCTTCCTGTTAGCGAAAACAGGTGAGTGTGGACTCAGACGGCTCCGTCGAACTGGTGGCGCAATCTCTCGCCGTGGATCGTTCCGGTAAGTTCGTCCAGTCGTGAAGTGGCTCATGGGAGGAACGCGCGCTTGGACGAGACGGCCTCGGAGTTCATTGCTATTGAGCAGGCCTCGACGGATTTCCCGGGAAATCCGCTGATTCGCGAAACCTCTTCGGATCCAATTTTTGATGGGATTTCCGCTTTTGATTTTTGCGCCCACTTCTGCGGAGTTACTGTCGGTGATCGACCATAAAATCGTGGGAATGAAACCGAAAAAACTTGTTCGACAGATCATGCAAGAAGTACGAGCCGTCATGTACCCGATCCGGCCCGGCAGGTCTTATCCGCGCGTTTCAAAACAGCCGATCAAGTCCTGGAATCTCAAAAAATCAGCCAAAATCAAGGCATTTGAAGCGGGGGTGCCGCGCTAACCTGACGCCATTGCAGCTAAAGTCTTGTTCTTTCGATGCCCTCGTTCAAGCTGGATGACCTCTTCGCCTTGTACTTGCACCGAGCGTAAACGATATGCCGGTGCCGGACCGGCTCGAAGCCGATTGACTCCGCGGCGGAATCTTGGAGCGATTCCAACTTCGGATCATGAAACTCGAATATCCCGCCGCAATCGAGGCAAACGATGTGATCATGGTGGGCTTCGTCGAAGACTTCGTAGATCGCCCGGCCCTGAGAATCCACGAGCGATTCGTTGAGGATCGAAGCGTCGCAAAGTATCTTAATGTTCCGGTAGACGGTCGCCGCACCAATGCCCGGGTGTTTCCGTTTCACGCGAGCCACAAGTTCCTGCGCATCCAGGTGCCCGCCGCTCGATAGGATCAACGAAGCGATTTTCCATCGCTGCTCGGTGTATTTCAGCCCCTGGCCCGCGATGTGCTTGCGAAGTCGTGCCCGCCACTCCTCGAACTTCGCCGCGCTCTCCGTCCCACGCGAATGCCGCGAAGATCTTCCGCATGGATACAGTTGAGCGGTCTTAGGTGATCGGCTTGCGCCACCATTCATGATTAATGGGTATACGCGCCAAGGATCAGCAGGGCAAGGTGCAGAGAATACCCGAAGCAGGCTTGGCCTTTGAGCGTAAAGGAGATCTCCTGTCCATCGAGCGCCGCGCGATAAGTCGGATTCTCGAAATGGTTGTTCGCAAAGCCATCGGCAGAGATCAAAACCTCGACCGGAACTCCGTTTCGCTGCAAGACAATCTTAGCCTTGGCCCGGTCTACGCCCACAAAGGCAAGGACGGTTTCTCTCATTCCCGCCTCCGTTTCATGCTTGATCGTGCCTCGGAGCACGCCGTCTTCCTGCTTCCGGAAGGCGGTTCGAATCGTCTGCCCGTCTCTTCGCATGATCAGCTCGGAAGTGAACTCCTGCTCGTTGACTTCGCCCCAGACCACGAAATCGCGGATGGACCCCGCAAACGCGTGATCAAATACCTTGAGTTCGATGCCTGGTCCGGTGATCGTGCTGAGCGGATGATCCTCCGCACGTGCTCCACCCGTTGGCACGAGTAAGCCCGATCCGATTCCGAGCGCCATGATAAACGCCATCACTGCACTGTTTGATCTCATTTGTGTTCTCCTTGTTGAATACGATTGATTTAGATTAGAATTCTTGGGTCATCCTAGTGATCCAATTCACTAGGCTGGGATCTGGCGCCAACATCCGTCCGCGATACCGATAAGAAAGCCCCTTTAGCCGTTCCAGTAACCCCGCCTCAATTCCACCCGGAGCCAAGAGCACAGGCAGAACAAGGGCTGTGCGGCCCCGTGAGCTGATTCCAGTCACGATTTCGCGAAGCCTGCGAGTCATCTCATCGCGGACTTCCTTTGGAGCGTCGTCTCGGAGCGTAATGACATGAACGAGATGGCCGGTTCCAATTCGCGAAGCATGAACTCGGAGGTCGCCGAGCCAGAGCTCGTCGTCTTCATCCGAAACCGGGCCATGGGCAACCAGCACCAGCTCTTCAAGCGCGGGGTTTTCGGTGAGTTCCCTCGCTCGCCGCCCTAGGGCCTCACTGAGTTCAGGACTGTCGTTCAATGCCGGGCTAAATGTCACCTTTGCGATTACGGACGGAATCGAGATTCTCCCGGGATCAAACCAAAGCGGGTTTTCTTCGCGCAGGCCGAAGAGGTAATGCTGGGCACGGATGACCATGCTGTAAGAGCTGATGAAGAGCGGCACCACTCTTAGTTCGGTTGCGCCTCGCGCGACCAGACGGTCAACTCCTGCCTGAAAGGAATCGCGGTCCCACATGCCGAAAGCCAACTCAACGGGGAATGAACCACGGATGGACGCCTCCGCTACGAGCGCGCGAACCGTTTTCTCCCACGTTCCTTCCCGAGGGGGATGATGACCGCCGTGTCCACCCCCATGTTCATCGGAGTGCCCCGAAACGCCGTGGGCCAACACCAGTACCCCTGGTGAATTCGCAAAAGACATCGTCGAACCGGTCATGAACGTCAGGATGGCGATATTGAGAATCATTTTCATCATATCCATACTGACTACTTCTCGGTTCCCGGTTTTTCAAGCGAAAACTGTGAGAGATATAACCGACTCAGGACACTAGCGGTCGAAAACTTCACATGATCCGAATGTACTCAAACGGCTCCGTCGAACTGGTGGCGCAATCTCTCGCGGTGGATCGTTCCGGTGACGGTGCGAGGCATGACGTCCACGAAAAAAATCCCCGACGGCGCCATTCCTTTCACGAGCTTTCCGGCCACGAATTCCTGAACGTGCTTTTCGCTGAGCGACGACTGTGGCTTGCGCTCGATCACGAGCGCCACAGCGGTTTTTTTTCGCCGATCGCGGACGTTGATGTACGCGGCGTCCTCCACGCCGCCGAGAGTGCGGACGAACGCCTCGATCCTGCGCGGCTGGATCTTCTCGCCCGTGGGAAGCCCCACGAGATCGGCCTGACGGTCGAGATAAATGACGTTTCCCGACTTGTCGATCTCGACGAAGTCGCCGGTGAAGAGCCACGTGCCGCGGATCGCGTGCTTCTGCTCTTCCGGCTGGTTCAGATAACGCGTCATGAGCTGCGACCCCGTCACGCAGAGCTGGCCGCGCTGCGGTTTTTTCTTGTCGATCTCGTCGTGGTTGTCGTCCACCACCCGGATCTTGGCGCCCATGACCGCCGGCCCCACGAAGCCGGGGTTCTTCGGATCGGGCGGCGCCTCGGCCGTGCTCATCGCGATGGAACCCAAATATTCCGCAAGGCCGTAAACCGTGAAGACACTCGCCCGGCTCATGCGCTTCAAGCACTCCCACGTTTCCGTTTCGGGAAGCGCGCCGGGGTATACGACGGTCTTCACGGTAGGCAGCGAGAGCTTCTCCTGCTCGGCGAAGCCGAGAAGCCCCGGAAAAAGCTTCAGATCCGGCGCCAGATGCGTGACACGGAATTCCGTAATGAGCTCGAGCACGTTTTTCGGCTCGCGCTCATCCGAGATCAACACGCCCGCGCCCGCCAGAAGCGGCCCCATGAGGAAATGGATCCACCGAAACGCAGTGCTGTAGTGCTGCTGGCAGTAAAACACGTTGGTGGGCAGCGCGCGGTACGCCGTCTTGACACTCATCATGGCCTGAATGACCGCGGTGTGATTGAAGAAGCAGCCTTTCTGTTTTCCCATCGTCCCCTGCGTGAAAAGCAGAAGAATCTCGTCTTTCTCGATCGGCGGATGCGCCGCCGGCGGCGTATACGACGCATCGTATTCCGAGCATTGCTTCGACTCGATCTCGATCACGCGCAGGCCGCCAAGGCCGTTTTGTCGCAGGAAATCCTCCAGCGTCTTCTTCAGGTCGGACGTGCAGAGCATGACGCTGATCTCGGAGGCGCGGATCTTGTCGATGTTTTCCTGCGGGCTGGCCCACGGGTTGAGCGGCACCGTGCAGTTTTTCGTGTTCGAGAGCGCGACGAACGCGTACGCGACGTGCGGACAGTTCGACATCCACAACCCCACGCGGTTTTCGTGGCCGATCTCCTTTTGGAAGTAATACGAAAAACGGCTGCAGGTTTCGTAGAACGCCCGATAGGTGATGCCTTGTTTGAGATATCGGAACGCGATGTTGTTTGAATTCCTCGCCACGATGGGGGCGAGTCCTTGAGAAATCAGCATACCATTAGACTATCCTGACTTCGACGCGATACGGTGCATAAAATGAAGAGTAACATGTCGCATAAACGTCGCCATTCCCAATATGGTGGTTAGTCCAGCCGCTCGTATGTCCTTTTGGTGTGACAGGCTCCCCCGCACTCGCCGCCCATCGGCGTCGCCTTGAACTCGATCTTTTTTACGCGCCTCGGGCTGAACTGCCACGTTGACCGGATGAGCCGCTGCTGGGTGGTCCCATGAGGATCGTGGCAGACCCGGCAGGACACCCCATTTTCCTTGTCTGGATCACGGCCGGCATCCACGACGTGAAACCAGTGCAGGTTTTTTCTTACGATCTTGCCGCTGAAAACCCATCCCAATGCGTCCTTGCGGAAGCGCGTCTCGGGTCCGGTGATTTTTTTGTTCAGCACGTTGGGATGGCAGCTCAGGCACAGATCGTACGTACCCGGCACGCCATTGCCGCCTGCCCGGTGCTCGTTACGGTCGGACAAAGGGAAATTCCGCGTGAAAAGCCGGTCGAATTTGCTTGCGTGCGGCTGGTGGCACTGGGTGCACCCGTTCTCCGCCTTGGCGGGCGCATGCACAGCCGGCATCTCGACGAGCTTTTTGATGTTGGCGATCTTGCGCGGATCACCCTGCTGCCGCGGCACGACGATCTCCTGATCGTGGCATGACAGGCAAAGGTTCTTCCGCTCAGACACGAGAAGCGGCTTGTGCTCGGATGAATGCGGCAGATGGCAGTGCAAACACGCTTTTCCCGCCGCGCGGATCACGCTGTGCGACGATTTACTGTCCTCGGGCGCGACATCGTGGCACTGCTGGCAGACCTCGTGCGTCTCCCAGGGAAGAAAGAAGCGCCTGTCCGAGCCATGCGGGTCGTGGCAATAGACACAGCTGTCGTCAGACGCCAAGACGGGGTGGGCTTCGCCTTGTGTGCCTACGCGCGTATGGCACTGATAACAGAGCTCCTGGCTCCCGCTGCTGGAGACGTCGCGCTTGTCGCCGGAGGCGAGATGCCCCGAGCCGGCTTTGTGGCATATTTCACAAAGGGCTTCGACGGCGGGATAGTGCGCCCACTTCCGCTGGGCCATCTGCGCATGGCACTTCAGGCACGCGGGCGATGCGGCGTCGAAAGCGGGCGATCGCACGACCTGCCCGCGCCGCACATTCGAGCCCAGGCTCTTCTCTCCGGAGTTACAGCCCACCAGGCAGACTGAGAAGACAAGGCTGGCGATCCCGACCCATTTCATGGATCACATCCCATACCAGGCGATTTTAGCAGCTCCGCGAAAAATGGTAATGGGGCTGATTTGCCGGATGGCCTGCACCCCATGGGGACGAGGGTGACAGCGCCGCGCGTCCACGTCTAACGCACCGCTTGACAAGTAACGCATAAACATATAAGCAAGTGCTTATCTATGTTTCCTACTTTGACAGATTTAAGTCGAAAACAAATGGCCCCCGAGGGCCAAACGAAAAAGCAGTTCGTCCTTCTCGCCGAGACGTTCCAAACGCTGGGAGACCCCTCCCGGCTTCGAATCGTCTGGGCGCTTTCCGTGAAAGAACTCTGCGTCGGCGAGATCGCGACATTGCTCGCGATGAGCCAGCCGGCAGTCAGTCATCATCTTCGGATGCTCCGGACCCTTCGCCTCGTGAAGGTGCGTCGAGATGGAAGGACCACTTTCTATTCGCTCGACGACGAGCATATCGAGCGCCTTCTGCATGAAGGCGCGAAGCACGTCGAGGATCTTCTGGTATGAAAAAGCGGCGGCTCGGCGAATTAAAGAAAGGCGAGCGCGCGACGATCGTTCGCGTGACCGAGGCGGCCGAGACGGGTCTCGCCCGCCGGATGCTCGAGATGGGCCTACTCGAAGGCTCCCGGGTTGAACTGGTTCATGAAGCGCCGTTCGGCGGCGACCCGGTGGCCGTTCGCGCTCGCGGCGCGCTCATCGCGCTCCGGAGGAACGAGGCGAACTTCATCGAGGTGGCCGATGACTGAGCACGCGCAAGTCCCGATGATCGCGCTCGCCGGAAACCCGAATTGCGGAAAAACGGCGCTTTTCAACGCCATCACGGGCGGCAGGCAAAGGGTCGCCAACTATCCCGGCGTGACGGTGGAGCGCAAGGAAGGCAGCGCGAGGGTTCATTCAGGCCTTGTTGTCAACGTATTGGACCTCCCCGGAACTTACAGCCTTAATGCAAGAACGCCCGACGAAGCGATCACGCGCGACGTGCTTTTGGGCAGTGCTTCCGTTGCGCGTCCGGAGGTCGTCGTCGCGGTCGCCGACGCGACGAACCTCGAGCGAAGCCTGGGGCTTATTCTCGAACTTCGTGGGCTTGGCACTCCAACCGTGCTGGCCTTGAACATGATGGATCTGGCGCGGCGGCGGGGTCTTGAGCTCGACATCGATGCTTTGGAACGCGAGCTTGGAATTTCCGTGATCCCCACGGTCGCCGTGCGGAAGGAAGGAATCCGGGAGCTACTGGAGGCCGCGGCGGGAATGCTGGCGCCAGGCGGCGCCGGCGCTTCGGCCGCGCGACCGGCCGGCACGATGGACGTGCGCGCCCGGTTCGCTGAAGTCGACCGCATCTTGCGCGCAGCCACGAAGCGGCGGGCCGCTCCAACGCTCTGGACGGACCGGATCGACCGCACGCTGGTCCATCCGTTTTTCGGAACCGTGATCATGATCGCCGTGCTCGGTCTGATGTTCCAGGCCATCTTCAGCTGGGCGGCGGCACCTCAGGATTGGATTCGCGCGGGCATCGGGTATCTTTCCCAAGGGGCCACGGCCGTGCTTCCTTCCGGCCCCGTTCAGCGCCTCATCGTCGACGGGATCATCGCGGGTGTCGGCGCGGTGCTGGTTTTTCTTCCCCAGATTCTGCTTCTTTTCTCGTTCATCCTATTGCTTGAGGATTCCGGATACATGGCGCGCGCGGCGTTTCTCATGGACCGCCTCATGGGTCGCGTGGGGCTGCATGGCAGGGCCTTCATCCCGCTGCTGTCTTCGTTTGCCTGCGCCATTCCCGGAATCATGGCCACGCGAACGATCGAGAATCCGAGGGACCGGCTGACGACGATCCTCGTGGCGCCGCTCATGACGTGCTCGGCGCGGCTGCCGGTTTACGCGCTCCTCATCGGAGCCTTCATCCCGAACACGGTCGTCTGGGGACCCTTGCGCCTGCAGGGACTCGTGATGTTCGGTCTTTATCTCGCGGGAATCCTGGCAGCGCTCGCGATGGCCGCGCTTTTCCGCCGCACGATCCTTTCTGGCCCGAGACCGCCGCTTCTGATGGAACTTCCGACCTATAAATGGCCAAGCCTCACCAACGTCGCGCTCGGGCTGGTGGAGCGGGCGCGGCTTTTTCTGAGGCGCGCGGGCACGGTGATTCTGGCGCTTTCCGTATTGATCTGGTTTCTGGCTTCGTACCCCAAGCCGCCAGCCATGAGCGCTGAGCCCGCCATCCACTTCAGCTATGCGGGCAAGATCGGCCGCGCCATCGAACCAGCACTCCGGCCGCTTGGATTTGATTGGAGAGTCGGCGTCGCGCTGATTCCCGGGTTCGCCGCGCGCGAGGTGATGGTCGGCGCGCTTGCCACGGTCTATGCCGTGGAGACGACGGGAGAGGGCCGGGAGAAGTCGCTCGGCGCGGTACTGGCGCGCGACTGGAGTGTGGCGACCGCGCTCAGTCTTCTGGTCTGGTACGTCTTCGCCTTTCAGTGCCTGTCCACGCTCGCGGTGGCGCGCCGGGAGACCAATTCCTGGCGCTGGCCGGGGTTCATGCTCTTCAGCATGACGGCGCTGGCGTACCTCGGGTCGCTTGCGACTTATCGTGCGGCGCTGTTTTTCGGGCTGGGGTGAACGATGACGTTGTCTGAGGCGGCTCAGGAATGGATCGTGATCGCGGCGGCGGCGGCGGCGGCCCTGTATCTTTTGCGCGGTCGTTTTCGTTCCGCGATGGCCGGTCCAGTTTCGGCTTGGCTTCTTCGCAACGGACGCGTCGGCCTGGCCATGAGGATACGCCATCAGAAGTCAAAAGCCGTCTGGAAAATGCGGCATAAGTGCTGTAATTAATTAAGCTCAACTAAAGCGGAGAGGTGTGTGAGCGGTTGAAACAGCACGCCTCGAAAGCGTGTTTACCTTAACCGGTAACGTGAGTTCGAATCTCACCCTCTCCGCCAGCCTTTCGTGAAAATTCCTTCCAGCGTCGTCATATTGCTCCTTACTTCGTCGACGGCCTTCTATGGCCAGTCTCCTCGTTCGTCGCAATCTTCCTCGCTGGAAGAGAATTTTGACGAAAGGCTGTGTGGATGACGGGTGTTTGATGAGAACTCGCTGAGCAGGAAGCAGCATGAGTAACCCATCGAATGCCTCGGGACGCACAATGGCCCTCTTTTCATGATCTGCTGACAGCTTATAAGAGCTGCCGCCTGCACAAACCGGCAAGCTCTTCCCAAATCCGTTTTGAAGCCCACTTGGCCGCAAGTCTCGACGGCCTTCTCAAGATGGTCCACTCCGGCAAGTACAAGCCTGCGCCCGCCAAGTGTTTTATCGTCACAAATCCCAAGCCTCGCGAGATTTTCGCTGCTGATTTCCGTGACCGCGTAGTCCACCACCTTGTCGCACCATTTGAGCCATGCCTGTGCTTGCTTTCCGATGTCCGCGAGGCGACCTGATAAAACCTTGAACTCTCCCTCGCTGATGCCCTTCAATTCGTAGAGAAGCCGCAGCATGGCCCACTG
>JACPKS010000115.1 GCA_016186905.1 Deltaproteobacteria bacterium | reverse complement strand
GCCCACCGCCGAATTCAAGCGGGTGTTTTCCAAACAGGTCCGGCTGACGCGCTCTGCTCTTCTTCACGGGAAAGTAATTACCGGGTTTGGCTTTGGAAATCAACCTTATTTTCGACAAAATACCATCGCCCCATGATGTTATCAAAACATTCAATGTGCAACGGCGGCTGGCCGGATCGGGCGCCGGCTGGGAGCCAGATAGGCACCAAATAGGTGCCTGATGAGCAGTGGATGCGATGGATAGGCGGTGGGTGGGCGGTAGATGGGCGCCTAATGAGCGGCCAACGAGCGAACGAGCGGTGGATGAATTAAGTGCGGCAGTATCGAGCCCCAAAATAAGCGGGGCTCTCGACTCGGCTACCTGTTGCACAGCCCCCGAAGGCTAATACCCGAAGTTACGAGCCCCAAAAAACCGACCTGTCCGCCCACCTGGCTGTTCGAAAATGGCTACACCGGACTGTTCAGAAAGCGCAGATTTTCCCCCTGCAAACTATTAGACATCACAAGGTTATTTGCTAGACTTTGATCCATACAAGGAGCCTTAAAAATGAACCGCCGCACGCTGACTGATGCCCTGAAATCGATCTCTGTTTTCGCGCTTTTGGCGCTGGCCGCGCCGGCCTGCAAAAAAGACGGCGCGACGACGGGCGCTCCCGCCGCCGACGAAATTCTGATCGGCGAAGTCGGAAGCCTGACCGGCGGCGAAGCCACCTTCGGCAAGAGCACGCACAACGGCATCGAGCTCGCGCTCAAGCAGGTCAACGGCGCCGGAGGCGTGAAAGGCAAAAAACTTCGCTTGCTCACGCTCGACGACCAGGGAAAACCCGAAGAAGCGGCCACGACCGTCACCAAGCTCATCACGCAAGACAAGGTCACCGCGATTCTCGGCGAAGTCGCGAGTTCCAGAAGCCTCGCGATGGCGCCGATCGCGCAATCGTACAAGGTTCCGATGATCACGCCGTCCTCAACCAATCCGCGCGTTACGGCGGTTGGAAACTACATCTTTCGCGTCTGCTTCATCGATCCTTTCCAGGGGGCCGTTATGGCCAAGTTCGCGGCCAACACGCTTAAGGTGACCAAGGTCGCGATCCTTCGCGACGTGAAAAACGACTACTCGGTGGGGCTTGCGAATTTCTTCACCGAGACGTTCAAGAAGGCGGGCGGGGAAATCGTCGCCGACCAGAGCTACAGCGCCGGCGACGTCGACTTCAAGAGCCAGCTCACTTCGATCAAAGGCAAGAATCCCCAGGCGATCTTCGTTCCGGGCTACTACACCGAGGTGGGGCTCGTGGCGCGCCAGGCCCGCGAGCTCGGCATCAAGGTTCCGCTCATGGGCGGCGACGGCTGGGACTCCGAGAAGCTCACCGAGATCGGCGGCGACGCGCTCAACGGCAGCTTCTTCTCGAACCACTACAGCCCCGACGACATGAGCCCGCAGGTGCAGAAGTTCATCGCGGATTACAAGTCGGTCTTCAACACGATCCCCGACGGCCTGGCCGCGATGGGATACGACGCCGCGATGGTGCTCGTCGACGCGATGAAGCGCGCGAACTCGTTTTCCGGCGAGGACATCCGCCAGGCGATCGCCGACACGAAGAACTACCAGGGCGTCACGGGCGTCATCACGATCAACGAGAACCGCGACGCGGTGAAGTCGGCCGTCGTGATCGAAGTCAAGACCAAGAAATTCGTCTTCAAGGAGAAAATCAACCCGTCGTGACGGGTTGACCGAATGACTGAGTTCCTGCAGCACCTGATCAACGGAATCGGCTTGGGCGCGATCTACGCCCTGATCGCGCTCGGCTACACGATGGTGTTCGGAATTCTTCAGCTCATCAACTTCGCCCACAGTGACGTCTACATGCTGGGCGCGTTCTTCGGCCTGTACTCGAGCCGCTGGCTTGGTTTGGCGGACAAACCCGGCATCGGCTCGCTGCTCGCAGCACTCGCCTGCGCCATGATCGGCTGCGCGCTCGTGGGATTTTGCATCGAGCGGTTCGCCTACCGGCCCCTTAGAAAATCACCGCGCATCAACGTGCTGATCACGGCAGTCGGCATTTCGCTTTTTCTGGAATTCGGCGGCCAGCTTCTCTTCGGCGCGGACCCGAAATATTTCCCGCCGCTCTTTGAGAGCGGCCAGCCGATCCAGCTTGGCGGAATCCAGATCAACCGTCTTCAGCTCCTCGTCTTCGTCGTCAGCGTCGTGTTGATGCTCGGTCTGCGGTTCATCATCTTCCGCACCAAAGCGGGGCGCGCGATGCGCGCGGTTTCGTACAGCCACGCAACAGCGGCACTCATGGGCATTCCCATCGATCGCACGATCAGCCTCACCTTCATGCTGGGATCGGCTCTCGCGGGTGCAGCGGGAATTCTCGTCGGCCTCACCTACCCCAAGATCGACCCGCTCATGGGCGTGATGTTCGGCTTGAAAGCCTTCGTCGCGGCGGTCGTCGGCGGAATCGGAAACGTCACCGGCGCCGTCATCGGCGCGCTCATCATGGGGGTCGCCGAAGCGCTGGTGATCGGCTACTGGGCCTCGACCTATCGCGACGCTTTGGCGTTCGCGATCCTGATCGTGATCCTGCTGTTCCGGCCCGCGGGCATCCTCGGAGAGAACGTGGCGGAGAAAGTGTGATGGCGTATCTCAAGAATTTCGGCGTCATCCTCGTCGGAATCGTCGCCTGTGTGGGATTGAGTCCCGTCGCGCCCGAGCTGATGAACCCGTATCTGTTTTCGATTCTGATGTACGCGGGCATCAACATCACGCTCGCGGTGTCGCTCAACCTCGTCAACGGCCTTACCGGCCAGTTCTCGATGGGGCATGCGGGCTTCATGGCCGTGGGCGGTTACGTCTCCGCTTTTTTGACGACCGAGTATCTCAGCAAGATGAATCCCGGCCTTCCGGCGGGGCTGAACGAAATCGTTCTTTTCGCGGCGGCTCTATACGCCGGCGGGCTTGCGTCCGCCGCCTTAGGATATCTCGTGGGGCTTCCCTCCCTGCGTTTGAAGGGCGACTACCTCGCGATCGTAACGCTGGGCTTCGGCGAGATCATCCGCGTGCTCATCCTCAACATCGACGCCGTCGGCGGCGCGCGCGGAATGCCCGGAATCCCGAAGTGGACGAATTTCGGCTGGGTGTACGCGATCGCTTTCATATCCATCATCACGGTAAGGCGCATCATGGCCTCACGCCACGGACGCGCGCTGCTTGCCGTGCGCGAAGACGAGATCGCGGCGGAAGCCACCGGCGTGAACACGACCCGGTACAAAGTCACGGCGTTCGTGATCGGCGCGTTTTTCGCCGGGGTCTCGGGCGGACTCTTCGCGCACTTCCTCACGTATCTGAACCCGCAGACCTTCGACTTCAACCGCAGCTTCGAGATCATCATCATGGTGGTGCTCGGCGGAATGGGTTCGACGACCGGCGCCGTCGTGGCGGCTTTGTTCCTGACCGCGCTTCGCGAGCTTCTGCGCCCGTTGCAGGAAATCACGCGGCTCGACTTCCGCATGGTCATTTACTCGCTGATGCTCGTCATCCTCATGCTCACGCGCCCGAACGGGTTCTTCGGCACGAAAGAGCTCTCCGACTTCGGCCCCTTCCGGCGTTTCAAGCGCGACGCTCTCAAAGACGCGGCCGCCGCGGATGCCCCGGCGGAGGGCGCCCGTGGCTGACGTCATTCTTAAAACCACGAACCTCACGATGCGTTTCGGCGGCATCAAGGCCGTCACGCAATTCGACTTCGAGCTCGCCGAAGGCAGCATCTCAGCACTCATCGGCCCCAACGGCGCGGGAAAAACAACCGTCTTCAACGTGCTCACCGGCGTGTACGAGCCGACCGAAGGCCAGGTTCAGTTTCGCGGAAGCACGATCAACGGGCTCAAACCCTACGAGATCGCAGCACTCGGCGTTGCGCGCACGTTTCAAAACATCCGGCTTTTCAAAAATCTCACCGTCCTCGACAACGTGAGGATCGGCTGCGACATCCGCGACCGCCACGGGCTTCTTTCTTCCGTCTTTCAGGGCGCGGGATTCTTGGCGGGCGAACGCCAGACGGCCCGGCAGGCGCTGAAACTCCTGAAAATTTTCGACCTCCACGGCCGCGCGGGCGATCTCGCCAAGAACCTCCCCTACGGCGCGCAACGGCGGCTTGAGATCGCGCGCGCGCTTGGAACTGGCGTGAAACTCCTGCTGCTCGACGAACCCGCCGCGGGAATGAACCACCACGAAACGCTTGAGCTCATGGGAACGATCGGCCGCATCCGCAACGAGTTCGGCCTGACCGTGTTTCTGATCGAGCACGACATGAAGCTCGTGATGGGAATCAGCGAACGCATCACCGTGCTCGACTACGGTGTTAAGATCGCGGAGGGCCTGCCCGCCGAGATTCAGAGCGATCCGAAAGTCATCGAAGCGTATCTCGGGAAGGCCAAGGAAAAAGCGCCGCCCATCGTGCGAGGCGCGCCCTCATGAGCGCCCCCCTTTTGGAATTCCGCGACGTCAACGTCCACTACGGCGCGATCCACGCGTTAAAAGGCATCAGCTTCTCGGTCGAGCAGGGAAAGATCCTCGCGCTCGTCGGCGCCAACGGCGCCGGAAAAAGCACGACACTTCGCGCGGCAAGCGGCATGCTTCCCATTTCAAAGGGCGGAGTCTACTTCGAAGGGCGCAAGATCGACGGCACGCGCGCCGACCGGCTCGTCTCGATGGGCATCAGCCACGCGCCCGAAGGCCGCGGTATTTTCGCCAACATGACCGTCGAAGAAAACCTCACGCTCGGCGCGTTCCTGCGCAAAGACAAGAGCGCGATCGCGCCCGACCTCGAACGCGTCTTCGAGCTCTTCCCGCGGCTGAAAGAACGGATCTGGCAAAACGCCGGAACGCTTTCGGGCGGCGAACAGCAGATGCTCGCCATCGGGCGCGCGCTCATGGCACGCCCGAAGATTCTGCTGCTCGATGAGCCTTCCTTGGGACTCGCTCCACAGATCATCGAGAAAATCTTCGAGATCATCGTGAAGGTGAACGAAACGGGCACGACGGTTCTGCTCGTCGAGCAGAACGCGCTTCTGGCGCTCGAGGTCGCGCACTACGCGTTGGTGCTCGAAACCGGAAAAGTCGTGGCCCAAGGCCCGAGCCGCAAACTTCTGGAGTCCGAGGAAATCCGCAAAGCGTACTTAGGAGACTGATATGAAAATTTTCATCGATTCCGCGAACCTCGACGAGATCAAAAAAGCTTCCGCGATGGGACTCGTCGACGGCGTGACCACGAATCCCTCGCTCGTCGCCAAGCAGGGCGTGAACTTCGAGGAGCTGCTGCGCAAAATCGCCGAGATCGTCGACGGCCCGATCAGCGCCGAGGTCGTAGCCCTCGACACCGACGGGATGCTGCGCGAAGGGCGCATGCTCGCGAAAATCCATCGCAACATCGTCGTGAAGGTGCCGCTCACCCCAGAGGGGCTTGCGGCGACGAAGACGTTCGCCTCCGAAGGGATCAAGACCAACGTCACACTTTGTTTCTCGGCCGTGCAGGCGATGCTTGCCGCGAAGGCGGGCGCGACTTACGTCTCGCCCTTCATCGGGCGGCTCGACGATATTTCCACCGACGGCATGCAGCTCATCCGCGACATCCGCGTGATCTTCGACAACTACGGTTTCAAGACGCAGCTCCTCGTCGCGAGCGTGCGGCATCCCGTGCACGTGCTCGACGCCGCGAGGATCGGCGGCGACGCGTGCACGATTCCGTACAAGGTGATCGAGCAGCTCACCAAGCACCCGCTCACCGACATCGGCCTCAAAAACTTCTTGAAAGATTGGGAGAGCGCGAAAAAGTGAACCCCTTTTCGACACGGCTTCTGACGATTTTTGGATTCCTCGTGACGCTGTCGGTTTTCGCCGACGAACCGGCGGCCGTTCTCGCCGAACCGGAACCCGCGATCCCGCCGGCTCCTGCCGCCGAGACGGCAGTGCCCTCTTCGCCGGATAATCCCGCGCCAGCGGCTGCGCCGGAACCAGAAACTCCGTCCGCCGTGGCCATTGATGACGCCGATCTCCCGTCCCCCACCGCAAACTTCGAAGTTTACGAGGAGGCGCGCTTGAACCGCTACCGGCGGCTGCGCATCCCGCGCTGGAGTTTTAACCTCACGATCGAACCTCGCGCGTTCGCCGACACCGACTTCCGCAAACCCACGCCGACGGCACTGCCCGTGGGAAGAGTTCCGACACAAGTCAACCCCGCGATGCACGGAGTGCTCGTGAGCGGCGAGCGCATGCTCTTTCGCGGCGCGGGAGTGCTCGCGTTCGGGCTTGAGGGCGGAATTTACGCGTCCAAACCCGAAGACGGTTACGAGAAGCTTCCGCTCGCGATGATTTCGGCCGGACCGTATCTTTTCTACCAGCTCCAGCTCGTTGAACGCCAGTTTCTCGTCCCGATAGGGCGAATCGAGTACGAGAGCGTAATGCAGAACTATGCTTACGAAGGCGGAAAGAACAACGCGATCACACAGCTGCTTCGCGCCGACGCGGGCGCGATGATTTATTTGAATTTCATGGAGCCGCGCTCGGCCGGCCAGATGAGCGCCAATTACGGCATCAAACGCACGTACCTCACCGCGACGATCACCACGGCGACCGATCGCGCGAAGAAAAACATCGACTTAAGCGAGCGGACCTGGCGCGCGGGCTTCCGCTTCGAGTATTAGCGCAAGCGCGACAAAACGCGAAGCGGACTGCACTCTTGCCAAATAAGACCGGCTTAAATATAAGAAAAATACCTTCAACGGCTCCGCGGTCGTGGTGGAATTGGTAGACACGTACGTTTGAGGGGCGTATGGCGAAAGCCGTGACGGTTCGAGTCCGTCCGACCGCACCACTTTCATTCCGATACACCTCGCAATACTTCGTTACACTCGTGTCTCGAAAGAAAGTGGCGGACATGTCGGTAAGATTGGAAGTTCTTGTCTTAGAAAACTGATCTTGCTAAGAATCCAGGATGCGCGGAAACGCAAAGGATTCGCGCGCGGAGTTTGAACGAAAAACATTACGATCTGTTGCAAAACCCATAAAAATTTAAAATCAACTCCAGTAGGTCAGTCAGGCCGCGAGATTTCCGATTTTTTCTGAAAAAAACCGCTTCGCAATCATCTCGATCAAACGCGTGATGAAGTCCAAATAGTTGCCGCCCACCGCTCCGATCAGCCTTTTGAGGTTCTGCACGGCTGCAATGACATAAGATTGGATCTGCGCTTTCGATCTCCCGCGATATTTCGCGCGCTTCAATCCGTGATTGCCTTTTCCTTCAGCAAATAATCCTTCTATCTTCCACATTCGCTCGCGCATTCGCGACTTGAAGTCATCTGTTTTTTCTCGGGCACGGATGAGCGCCTGATAAACATGGAAGTCGCTTACGTTGATATCGCGATAGCGTCTGCCGATACCTCTTGTTTTCGATTTGCATGAAGTATTGAACTGACAAGTTTTACAGACATCCGCGGGGGTTCGATATTT
>JACPKS010000114.1 GCA_016186905.1 Deltaproteobacteria bacterium | reverse complement strand
CGGCGACAAACTCTTCCTGGATGCCGGCGCCAATGATCTCTTCTACATCTGCATCAACTGTTTTTTCTACCAGCCGCAGATTTTCAATGCGCTTTCTAATGTTGAAAATCCGTGCATTCGCCTGACGGAGAATGGTCTCGTAGGTTCGTGGAGTAACCTTGATGTTATACTGCGGAATATCGAGCAATGAGGCAAATGGGTCGAGTGTCGAGCCAAGTACGAAGCACTCAATCTGAGCGGGAGCGTCCACTGCACTTGCCCTTTTAAGTTCGAGCGCGTAATCCTTGGCCTGATCCAACTCCTTACTCGTAAGTTTAAATCCGCCCTTTTTGAGTTCAACGATAAGCACCTTGGAAATGCCGCTTACCTCACCATCCGCACCGTACGAATGAGCGTCCCATACACCGACGGGACCAGTGACCAAATCGGGGCGATCGAGCGGAGCATCCAGCCTCGCCACCTCTCCATTCTGAAATTTCCTGATAATGGTTCTCAATTGGCGATTCGAACAGAACTCCACGGACTCGTATTGAGGCCCGAAGATCCACAGGCCCTTCTCGAACAGCGGCTGAAGTTCATGTAGTTCGTCCGTCCGACGATCGTGAACCAGGCGTTCCATCTCATCAATCAGCTTGAGCCTGCGATCGAGTTCATCAAGGACAAGTTCAGCTTGCGTGGCGCTCCACTTTGACATGATGTCATTCCAGCGTTCAAGGTCGTCAACAGGACAGGTCGCCAGCTGCCGAAGGAGATCATATCCAGTACGAGCTTGCTCCAGCTTTGCAAACACTGTCACCGCGTTCGAAAGATCAGATTCCTTGATCGAAATACACTTCTGCTGGATTTCGTCGATGAAAGTGCCGATCCGTTTTCGAGAGATTGGAGTTAGATTTGCGATAGCAGCCTTATTTTGATCCACGACCGTCTTTTTTGTTTCCTTCCTTGTGCCGAAAAGCAATTTGTCCAACTCAGCTCTCACGAAAGCGTCTACGGCTTCGTTGATGATTGTAACTAAGGGTCCTGGTCGAAATCCAAGCCAGTCCGGCGTTACAAATTGATCCAAGAGATCGGCCTTAATTACAAACCCGTACTTCTTGGCCGTGCTGGTTCGACCATCGAGATAATCGACCCCGGTATGTGGGTTACTCCACGACGGGCTGCCTACCAAACGGTTGTTGACCCACCACGCGACACCTCGCAAACGATTGCTTCTTTCACTGTGGCTCGCACCGATCACGAGCACTTCGACTTTCTTGTTCGAATCGATCTCAATGATTTCCGAATGGATACCGGACACGTCGGTAAACGTGATCTTTTCGGAGTTGAGGAAGACGGTGAAACTAGGGTCCATTAGGAATTTAGACCCAATTAAATTTCTGAGGTCAGCTTCGGAGATGAGGGACTTGCTTACAATCGTGGAAATCTTCGTCCCGTGCCCAGCCTTGGTTGCATGATCGGTTACCGAAGTACGGAACGGACTATCAGCATTCGGAACCTGCTCTACTTTTGCGCGAGTAAGGTGCCCATCCTTGTGCGTCTCGACTTCATACGCGTCACCAAAGCAGAAGGCTCCATGCCTTCCTTTCCCGTTTCGCCCGAATAGCGAGCGCGCTGGCTTTTGAACGACTTCGGGTGGAAAAATGACAGCAAGGCCCTGAATAGTTCTGCGATCGTAACAGAGGGTTTCCCAGCGCGTGAGCAACTCCTCTCTCGTCATACCGATTCCATCGTCTTCGATCGAAAACGCTCCTCCGACATCAGAAGGCCACGTTATACGCACGTTCAACGCACCAGCATCTGAAGAGTTCGCGAGCAACTCCATGACCGCGACCCGAGGGTCGCCGATGATTTGACCGGCGTGGTCAGCTAGAAAGTTTGGTCCAAATTGCGCCACGCATAGGTCTTACCATTTGCTAGCAATCTCGGCCATATGGTACTTGCGATTCCCCAAATGGTGGTGTCGATGTCTTCCGATCAGGCTGCTTTCGTTACTCGAAGTTGAGTTTTAAAGCCCGTACCGCTCACTGGATCACTCTCCACTGCCAGCGCCGCCTCCATCCCTCAGCCACTCAACCAGCTTCACCATCGCAATCGTATCCTTCCGGCAGTAGTCCAGCATCGCCTGCCGCAGCTCCGCTTTCCGCGCCGGCGAGGTCGCATCCAAGATCAGCTCTTCAAAGGCGATCTGCGCCTCGCTCCCGCCGGCCACCGCCATCCCCTCATAGCTCAAGCTCGCGCCGAGCAGTGCGGGTGCCACGCTCTTGATGCTGAAGCTGCCCCGAAACTTGCGGTCGTAGACGTGCGCGCGAAAAATCGGAAGCGGATCGACAAGACGCCCAGCGATACCGAGAAGACGATCGCCGTACACGGGAAATGCCCGCGCGAGCGCCGAGAGGCGCCCACTCTCAAAGCCCTTGTTATAGGCGACGACCGAGCTGTTCTCGGCAATACAGTCGATAAGCGCACGGATGAGCGGCTCGCGCGGATCGGACGTCAAGTCATGCAGGTACTCGCTGTGGGTCAGTCCGCTGCCAGGCTTCAACTGAATGTGACAACTGAACTGAAACGGCACCTGCTCATAGGGCCGCGTTCCGGGATAGCGTGGGATCGCAGGCCCGATCGTCTCGAAATCCAGGAAATAAAGCGGGAACGTCCACGCGCGAAGCTCGCGCTGAACCGCCTTGCGATCCAAGGCGCGCGTGCCCGAAAGAGTAACCTCGATCATCTTCCGCTGCGTTGAGTTCAGCTTCTCTTCGGTATCCCTAAGCTGGGCGAGATCCACGACTCCCTTGCGGTAGAACTCCCATTTGCGCTTCGTGGAGAGATTCGGAATGTCGAAAACACTGATCTCCGGAATTTTCTTTTCGCTCCAGCAGTGATCTTTGAATTCGCACTCATAAGGATCGTCGCAATGGGGGCCGATGTCCACATTGGGAGCGGCCTGCTTCATGAGCATTGCCTTGAACTTCGCGACGGCGGAGGGTAGCGCCCCGAGGGCCTCCTCGACCGGCGCAGTTACATCCACCTGAGTAAAAAGCCGGTCGAGCTCCGGATAAACGCACTCGTTGTTGATGTGCATGATCGACACGGACGCCACGCGCTCGCCGGACCCGCGCAGCACCCAGGTCTGCACAGCCGCGTCGTCGATGTGCTGATCTTTCACCTCGGTGGTCGATTTGACCTCGCAGATATGCCAGGGCGAGCCCGCCCGAGACCGATGTAGAATGTCGATGCGCACGAGAACGCCTTCGTGAACAAACGTCGCCTCGTAGAGGACTCGCGCGCCGGCGGCGATCTGCGCCTGCGTCGCCTCCAACGCCGTCGCGAACTCGGTGGGCGCAACGTCGATCAGAACTCCGCCGGGAAATCGATTCCGCGCCTCAATCCCGACCCGGTGGCCTTCGTCAAACACGGCCTGTACCGCCGCCGGGGTCGGCCGCGCGAGCTCCGGCGCATGAACGGAGAGATAGAGGGACTTCGGGCACTGAAGCCCCTTCATCACCTTGGACTTACTGAGATTCCTTTCTCGATCCCCCATCATGAAAGTTTAGGCGAGAGTTGGCTTTCTAACAAATTCACTTACGCGGAACTCGTGCGCGCGGGCTTCGCTACCGATCCGGAAACT
>JACPKS010000109.1 GCA_016186905.1 Deltaproteobacteria bacterium | reverse complement strand
TGAGGGGGGTTCAAGTCGAAATCACAAATACGGGCAAGAAGGAAGTTGATTCGGCGTGGGAACATGTAACTGGGGGTGATCTGAACATTGAGATAGTTGACGCAGCAGCAGTTTCTGATCGATTCAGAGCTAGCGGTCGGATTGGCAACGCCTCACAAAGAAGGGAGGATTTAGATTTGTTGTTAGATCGGCGCAGCCGTAGTTACGGTGGCCCTGTGGTGGCGGGCGCAAATGGCTGTGGGGAGCTTCTGAGGCTGTTCCTAGCCACCGGATCGGGATATCGCTATATGGGACGGGAAGTTTCGCTTAATCCGCGCAGTAAGATCGTTACACGTTATTTCGCGAAGGATGAGAAGGACGGCGAAGCTTTCGCAGTGATTGAGCGTCGCCCATACTTGGGCTATCGGCTAGCTGCGCGTTCCGGGGCAACGCGGCCAGCATTCCGATTTGATCGCGGCCAGGGTTCCGGGATGAATGCGGCCACTAATCCGGGTTGATCGCGGCCAGTTTGTGCGGCCGCCCGGAATACTGGCCGCAAAGGTCCCGGAACGTCACCACCGTTTTCTCCGGACGTATCGACGCAAGCCATAAAGACGGCCACGCTATTCCCCAAGATCAACAACAAGGGGGAAGAAGCGATGGCAGCAAAGAGGCTTGCGATGAGGAAAATTCGAGACGTATTACGGCTTCACTTTTTGGGCGGCATTGAGTCTTCGCGCCAGATCGGCAGAGCCGTGGGCTGTGGCAAGACCGCAGTGCTGGATCTGCTCAGGCGCGCGCCAGGGCTCGGGATTCAGGGCTGGGCCGATGTTGAGGCGTTGGGCGAGGCAGAGCTCGAAGAGCTGTTCTACCGAGATGCGATAGCCGCTCGCGGCCCTGGTTCCCAGTCTCAGCCGGATTGGAAGATGATCCACGAAGAACTGAGGCGGCGCGATCACCAGGTGACGCTCGCTCTTCTGTGGACGGAGTACAAGGCCGAGAACCCAACCGGCTATCAATACTCCCGATTTGCCGAGCTTTACCGGCGCTGGGCAAAGCGGCTCTCGCTTGTCATGCGCCAGAACCATCGCCCCGGCGAGAAGGCGTTCGTCGATTTTTGCGATGGTGTCGCGATCGTCAACCCGCTCACCGGGGAAAGCGTTCCCACGCAGCTCTTCGTGGGCGCGCTCGGAGCAAGTTCGTACACGTTTTGCGTGGCAACGCTCTCGCAGGAGCTTCCAGTTTTTCTCGATTGCCACGTTGGCATGTACAAGTTCTTTGACGGCGTGACCGCGATCACGGTCCCCGACAATTTACGTTCGGCCGTCAAGAAGGCGGATCGCTACGAGGCCGAGATCAACCGCAGCTATCAGGATCTGGCCGAGCATTACGGCACATGCGTGATCCCGGCGCGCGTGCGAAAGCCACGAGATAAGGCGAAGGCCGAGGCGGCAGTACTTGTCGCGCAGCGCTGGATTCTGGCCGTGCTCAGGCACCGCACGTTTTACTCGCTTCAGGAATTAAACGAGGCGATCGCAGCGCTCCTTGAAAAACTCAACGCGCGCGTCATGCGGCACGTGAAACAATCGCGTCGCGAGCTCTACGAGCGCCTGGACCGCCCGGCGCTAAAACCGCTGCCCGCGTCAGCCTACGAATGGTCCGAGTGGAAGAAAGTGCGACTGAACATCGATTACCACGTCGCGTTTGATGACCACTACTACAGCGCTCCGTATACGCTTTATCAGGAAGAGCTCTGGATCCGAGCGGGCCACCCCACGATCGAGATCTTCCATAAAGGCAAGCGCGTCGCCTCGCACGTGAGGGCCTTCGTCAAGGGCGGTTACAGTACCACGCCGGAGCATCGGCCCGCCTCGCACCGGGCGCATGCGGAGTGGACGCCCTCGCGCATCATCGGCTGGGGCAAGACGATCGGCCCGCAAACGGCTCAACTCATCGAGCGCGTGATCGCCGACAAGCCGCACCCCGAACAGGGCTACCGCTCGGCCCTCGGGATCATCCGGCTCGCCGACAAGTTCGGCAAAGACCGCCTGGAGAAAGCGGCGGAAAAAGCAGTCTCGATCGGATCCCCCAGCTATCAGACGGTCCATACGATGCTCAAGCGACGCATGGAGGCCGTCGCTCCGGCGGCAACTGATGCGCAGGCCCGCGACGAAAAACAATTGGAGCTTCTGGCCAAGGAAAATATCCGAGGCCAGGGCTACTACCACTGATGCAGGGGCGGGGCGAATGGGTCGCCCCTCTCCTGCATCTTCAATCACAGCAAGACGGAGGTACTGATCATGCTGTCCATCGAACAAACAAACGAAAAACTGGCTCAAATGAAGCTCTTTGGAATGCTGGAGAGTCTTAAGATGAGGCTCGGCCGAGCCGACCACTCGGAACTTGGCTTTACCGAATTCTTCGGTCTCGTCGTCGATGACGAGTGGATGCATCGCGAGAACCGGCGGCTTTCGAGCCGACTCAAAGTGGCCAGGTTCAAGGAACAAAACGCGTGTATCGAGAAACTCGAATACTCCGCATCCCGCGGTCTCAAAAAAGAGCAGACCGTGGAGTTGGCTCAAAACCGCTGGATCACGGCTCACCAGAACGTGTTGATCACCGGGCCCTCAGGCGCAGGCAAGAGCTATCTGGCACAAGCGCTGGGCAACCATGCCTGTCGCCAGGGGACCACGGTGCAGTATATCCGTATTCCGAAGCTCATGTTCGCCTTCGTCCAGGCGCGCGCCGAGGGAACCTACGGAAACCTGCTCGCCAAACTCGCCAAGGTCGAACTC
>JACPKS010000108.1 GCA_016186905.1 Deltaproteobacteria bacterium | reverse complement strand
CGCACCACACCACGAAAAGTAGGTCGGCACCTTTTTAATCCTGCAAGTCCCCTGAAACGGGCCGCAGTACGATCTCCTCGACGCTCGTCCGCGTCGGCTGCAGATAGGCGTCCAAAATCGCGACGGCGACGTCTTCGGGTTGCATCATGCGCGCGCGCGTCTCTTCGTTGACGGGCCCCCAGATCGGAGTTTCGACCGCGCCAGGCATGACGTTGGTGATTCGAATGCCATTTTTGCGTCCGTAGAGGCGCAGAACTTCGAGAAACCCTTTTTGCGCGAATTTCGACATGCAGTAGATCGCGCTCTGCTCAAACGGTTTCTCCGCCGCTACCGACGTTACGAAAAAGACGTGCCCTGCTTTTTTCTTTTCCATCACTGCGTAAATTTTTTGCGTGAGAAAAAAGAGCCCCTTGAGATTCGTCGCCATCACGTAGTCGAAATCCGATTCCGTCAGCGAGCTGAAATCGCCCCATCGTCCCACGCCGGCGGAGTTGACGAGGCAGTCGATCGTTCCGAATGTCTTCAAGCAAGCGTCGAACACGGCGTTCACCGCCGCTGTTGTCGAAAGATCGGCGACCGCGATCTCGCAAGGCACGCCGGCATCGCCGCAAAGCTTGTGAACGGCGTCGAGGTCGGATTTCGTTCGCGAATTCAGAAAAAGTTTTGGGCGGAATTCCTGTCCGCTTTGCGTGAGTTTCGTGGAGTTACGAATGCAAAACTCCTGGGCGATCGCCTTGCCGATGCCTTTTCCGGCTCCGGTGATCAGAATGACGGGACTTGCCGGAATGGTTTCGGTTCGCTTCATGCTGTTGTATCCTCAGGCAAGGAGCTTAATGGAAATGGCGAGAGATAGCCACCGCACCCACATCCGCAAGGAAGCGATCAAGTTTTCGGCCGCGCACATGACGGTGTTTCCGGATGGTACGAAGGAACCCTTGCACGGGCACGATTATCAAGTGTCGTTGACGCTTGAACTCGCGGATGCGTCGCTGAAAAACATGGTAAGCTTCGCCGCGTTCAAGAAATCTCTCGCGGCACTCTGCGCGAAGTGGGACGAACGCGTGTTGCTCGCCGCGAAATGCCCCTTTTTCAAAGTGCGCGGCCGCGCGCGCGGCGAAATTGAATTCACGCTTTGTCGAAAGCGATACGTCGTGCCGGCGGATGAAGCGGTGATGGTTTCGGTCGAAAACATTACAACCGAATTGCTGTCGAAAGAGCTCTGCCTGAAATTCGTGAAGACGCTTGATCGAAAATTACTGACGAAGAACCTTCGCTCCGTCGCTCTGCGGGTCGATGAAAGCGACGGGCAGGGTTCCTCCTATGAGTGGAGGAACCCTGCCGCATCTGGAATCGTAGCGCCGCGGTCCGCGCGGCGCTGAAAGCGAGCTGAAATCACTCGGCGTCCGCGACTTTGGTGAACGTGTCGCGAAGCTTCACGAGCGCGTCCCGGCGTTCGCGCTGCGCGAGAGATTGAGTGGAAGCTTCCTTCGGCTGCTCATCGAGCCCTTCCGAGCTCCAGTCCATGTTTCTGTAGATTTTCAGGATGGACTTGGACGACTTCGCGTCGATGCCGTTTCTGTCGAGGATGTCGCGCGTGGCAAGCGAGTAATCCAGCATGATGTTGTAGTACTGGATCTGCTTCGTGTCGCGATCGGCAAGCGTGGGAGTCCAGTCGATGCCGAGCATTCCGGCGCCTACGAGCAAGATGCCTTTGCGGACAAGGCTCGGTTCGTCGCCGTCCTCTTCCATCGCCGACATCGCGAAGGCGAAGGCGTTGATGAAGTTCTGGCGTACGCGCAGAAGGTAGATCGCGTCTTCCTTCCAGCGCATCACGACCGTGCGGTAGTCGTCGTCCGAGATGTCGTTCACTGAAAGCTCGCTCTTGTTGATCGCCGTGAGCGCGTCGAGCCCGCCCGCGAGCAGGTCGATCATCGAGACGATTTTGAACGGTGATTTTTTCGCGACGTTCTTCTGAAGCGAGTTGATCTTATGAAGAGCCGCCGAGATCGCGTAGAGGTTCCACATCTTCGCATTCTGCGACGTGGGCGAAACCTTCGCGTGGTTTGTCATGAGCTCCTTGGTGTCTTCAATGAAGTCTTCCATGCCTTCTTTGAAGAGAACTTCCCGCTCTTCGTTGCTTTCGAGCAGGGGATCCCACGCCTGAAATTCCATCGCGAACATATACGACGTCGCGGCGTCAAGCTTCGCGCCCATCGTCTTCGACTCACGAAGCGCCCTTAACGCTTCTTTGCGCGCTTTGAACGCGGAATCCTTGCGGAGCGCCAAAAACGTTTTTTTCGCGGTGTAACCCGTTTCCGACACGCCGGCGTTGGTCGTGCTCATGCCGGAGTTGGTCGTGTCCATCTTCTTGTTCATCGACACGGTGGCGTCGTGCATCTCATCCATGTTTTTTTTCAGGTCGGTGAGCATGCAGCCGGCGAAAATTTGCGACGCGGCCGTGAGAGCCGCGAGAGTGATAACTGGTTTACGTGCGAAGTTCATCGAAGACTCCTTGTGAAAAATTTATTGCGCCGCATTGAACCATAGATAACGCTCCGAGTCAAAAAGAAAGGGTGGCTGCCAACTCACGGCGGAAGGCACCGCATTAAATGTGTAATATTGACAAGTTAGTTTATTTGAAGAGTTGGTTGAACGCGATTTCTTCGACGAGTCCGCGCGAAGAGCCGCTATAAACCGCCGATTCAAGCCAGGCCATTTCGGCCTCGGCGCTCTCCTTATAGATAGACTTGGACCAGACCTTCTTTTCGAGATCCCACGAATAGCCGCGATCTTTGAGCAAATCCTTCGATTCAAACGGCGAGTTCACGGCGAACACGCGCACCATCGGCCGGCGCGCCGTGATGAGGAGCTCGTTGAGGTAGGGGTGCCCGGTCCGCGCGTCCTGCATCGAAAGAAGATGCAGGAGCGCGTCCACGTCGCTGAGCGCGCGATGCGCGTCGGTGAAAAAGCCGTGGTAGATCGAGAGCAGCTCGAGTTTGCTTGAGCCGAAGCCCTTCATGGTCCAGTCGATTTGTTTTTGCGAGCAGCCCCATGGTTTTTCGCGCGCGGCTTCCGATTTTTTCTCGACGAACGGCCGGTCAAACCCCGCGTTGTGCGCGAGGATGATGTCGGCCGCGCCGAGCATGCGATCGACCGCGATCCAGTCGATTTTCTTGCCACGCAAGTCTTCGGTTCGAAGGCCCGTGAGTATTTTCACTTCGTCGGAAAGCGGGCGCCCGGGGTCTTCAAGGCCGCTGTATGACTCTCCAAGCGCCAAGAGGTCGCCGGTTGTTTTGTTGAAGCGAAAAGCCCGCAAGCCGATTTCAATGATCGCGTCGCCGCGGCGGTTGAGCCCGGTCGTCTCGGTGTCGAGCGCGACGCCGGCGCGCACACTTTCTCCGTTCGCAAGAAGCCAGTCGGGCGTGGCGCACTCCGCCGTGCGGAACTCCCCGGAGAATTTTTTCAGCGTGACCGTTTCGCCGTCGGGCGACTTGCCGATCCATCTAAAGCATGAGGCCATGGATTCGTTTAATCGGAGCGGAAAGGACTTGTCACGAAAAAATCCCTTCGAGTATTTGCGGGGGCAAGAAATACCCACCGGCGCCTCGCAGGCCGTGTTTCTGGCGCGTATACACGGAAACCCCGCTCAAGAACGAACAGTTTCCACCGAAATACTAATGGATGGGAACAATCAAACTCTGGGCGTCCATAGTCGGGCTCGTCGCGGTCTGCGGCGGGGTATATAAATATCTCCGGAACAAGACGGTGGCGGAAGCGCCGGCCGCGCGAACGATCGCATCGACGGTCGGAACAACCAAGCCGATCGACAAATCAGAAGAACGGCCAAG
Organism: Deltaproteobacteria bacterium; assembly: GCA_016186905.1. Taxonomy (GTDB): domain Bacteria; phylum Bdellovibrionota; class UBA1018; order UBA1018; family UBA923; genus JACPKS01. The sequence goes on along the minus strand of JACPKS010000108.1, from coordinate 11,009 downwards.
CGGCAAATTCAACGCCTGGGACTACCACTTCAAGCCAGGCAAAGCATTCGAGGCCGAATTCAAGCGCGAAATCAGCGGCGAAGCCCAGAAGCAGAAAGGCGTGACGGCGCAATTCGCGGAATCCAAAATCGACGGCAAAGTGACGTTCCACGGCGTGAAATACGAGAGCAGCACGGTTTCGGTCGTCGCCCACTTTGACCTCAAAACACTGCAAAGCCCGCTCGTCGATTTTTCCATCGCCTACGAGTTCGGCGTGCTCAAGGGCCCGGGTGCCGACAAGGCGAAGGCAGCTGCCCCCGTGCCGGCCGCGCCGGCCAAGCCAGGCGAACCCGCGACGGCGACCGCGGCGCTTCCCGCTAAATTCAAAAATTCAATCCTGCTCGAGCTGACGCCATCCGGGCGCATTCGCCGCATTTTGAGAACAACTCCCGGAATGTCGGACGAAGGCGCGTCGCTCATGTCTGAGGCCGTCACGGCGATGCTTTACCGCTGGCCCGAGGAAAGCCCTCCGAAGAACGGCGGCAAGGTCACTCGCGACGAGCGCGACGAGACCGGCAAGAAATTCAAAATGGATTACGAATACACGAACTCCGGAAGCGACGAGGTGATGATCAAGGGCATCGCGGTGCTTGAGCCGCCGAAAAAACAAGAAGGCATGCTTGAGCAAATGGTCTTCGAGGCCACGAGCCGCAAGGAGCTCGTCTGTGCGTGGGACAAAAAAGCCGGTGTTCCGAAATCGCTCAATTGGTCGGTCAGCCAGGAGGTGAAGGCGGGCAAGGAAAAACTCGTAAGCGCCAGCGCGACGGTGGCGTCGACGTGGAAAGACGCCGGCGACAGCATCTTCAGCGTCGAAGACCTCGCGAAATTCAACCAGGTCGTCGATCTGGATGCGATCAAGAGAAAGCGGCAGGCCAACGCGAACACCAGAGCGCAGAAAAAGGGCAAAGATGTGGCGATGGATTGGAACAGCGCTCGCGCGGGATTGGGCGGTGTTGAGGGCTCGGGCATGACCGATGAGGCCCGCGACCAGTTCTTCAATAACTTCGCCGAGGTTCTCAAAGACAACCCGGCGCTGCTCGAGGAGTATAAGAACGAGGCGATACGTTACCCGGCCGGCGCCCGCCAGGTGAACATGATTCTCGGCGCGATGGGATACGTCGGCGACGAGGATGCGCAGAAAGCGATGATCGATCTCTACAAGCGCCCGGGCGCTACGCCCAACGAGAAGGAAAAGGTTCTCATTGAAATGGCGCTTTCACCGCAGGCCCTTACGCCGGATACGAAGGAATTTCTGCAGGAAGTGTATAAGGGCGACGACGCCGAGCGCTCGCAGCAAGCCGGCTATGCTCTCGGCGCCTCGATCACGAAAGATCCGGACCCGGCCCTTGTGGATCAATTCAAGCGCGAGATCGCGAGCGCGGGCGGCGACACCGACAAGAAGGTTTATCTGCTGCAAGTGATGGGAAACAACAAGGGCACTCAGTTTCAGGCCGAGGTCAACTCGGCGTACAGCTCAAGCGATCCGCAGATTCGCGCCGCCGCGATCGACGCTCTTCGCTGGAGAAAAGACGAAGAAGGCCGCAACATGCTCTTCGCGGCGATCGCGCGCGAAACCGAACCCGGCGTGAAGACCGTCGCGTACCGCGCGTTGCAATATCAGCCTTACGACACGCGCACGCGCGACGAGCTTTCAGGTTGCGCGAACCGAGAGAAAGACGACAGCATCCGCTCTGTTTGCTACGACGTGCTGCTCGCGCACATGCAAGACGCCGGCACGCGCGACATCATCGCGCGCAACGCCGACCGCGAGACGAGCGAGCCGATCAAGTTCAAGCTGAGGAATGCGCTGAGCCAGTAGCTCTTACGATTGATCACGGCGCCGGAACAGTGCAGGCGCCCGTGCGGGAATTGGAAAAACTCAGGCCATACCCTGACAGCGAGTTCGTAGCGTCTCCGACCGGCGCGGTACAAATGTTATTGCCCTCATTGAACTCGTTGATGGTTTTGTCTTCGTCGATGGAGATGGCAAGCGATGCTCCCTTGGCGACGCCAAGCGGGTTTACAGAGGTCACGCTTCCCGTGGCGCAGCTGCTCATCGGCGTAAATGTGCCGTTGCTGCCGCCGCAGGCCACGCTCGCAATGCAGATCTTCGTCGTCGTGGGATACGCCGCATTTCTAACCTTGATCTTGAATGTCTTACCCGCGCACGTGTCGGTACCCGAAGGATTCGCGCTCTTTCCCCATCCGACGCGGATATTTGAGAAGTTGGAATCCATGTAAACCGATCCCGTGACGAGGTCATGCTTTGGACACGCCTCGGTCCAGGGCCCGGTAAATACGTAACCGCTCGCGGAAAGCGACGTCGTGACTTCAAGGCTTGCCGGCGCTCCACAGCTCATTCCAAGATCGGAAAGCGGGATGGGCTGCGAGAATGACAAAGCGGAAGCGGTCGGCGATGGGATCGCAAGCCCCGTCAGTACCTTGGTCTTGTTCGCGGCCAGGTTCTTGACCGTAAGACTAAACGCCTGAGGCTGATACGAGGCAACGGCGTCGCCGATATTCTTGTACGCGACGTAAAACGAGCTGGCGGTGCCCGCGGACTTGAAATTATAGACGGTAATCTTGGGCTGCGGGCACGGCTGGGTAAGCAACACGATTTTTTTCTGTATCAAGTACGCGGAGGTAACGTCGCGGATCGCGTCCAGGCTGACCATCATCGGCGTTCCACAACTTAGCTGGCCGGTTAACGTAATTTCCGCCTTGCTTGCAAGCCCGCTCTGCGGAATCGAAAGCGCCGTTTTCTCGACGGGTGCCGCGAGAAACGTCGTTGGAGGAGTTAATTTGATCTTGAACTTGTCATAGCCGGCCTTATTAGTGATGGCGCCACCGGTGTACGTGGGCGCGGCCGTGGAACCGCTGTTCTTGAAATCAACGACAACGGTGTCCATCGAGCCGGGTTTGTACGCTATGCCGGTGATCTCAAGATTCACGCCGCAAAAAACGGTGACGTTTTTGGTGAATTTATAGTTCGGTGAAGACACGCTCGTCGTGACAAAGAAAGTGGCGTTATACGCCTTTGCGCCGCCGGAGCAATAACCGGCCCGAGCGATTCCATCAAACGGCGTCGAGTTTGACGAGCCCACGGCGCCAGCGGCCACGGGAGTCGTCAGCGCCGAAAGATTCGCTACTTTACCGGACGTCACATTGGTGACCTGGATATTGAAGTTTTTCCACGCACCTGGAGTTGACGCCGTCACGGCGGCCCCCGCGTTCTTGAAGGTCAGCTGATAGCTGGCGGGAGCGCCTGCTTCCGGCGCCGTGACGATGAGATCTTGGATCTCAATTTTCGGCGCAGGCGGGCAGGGCGGAGTAAGCGTGATCGTTTTTTGTCCGATGGATAGGCCGGTGCTCTCGCGGATTGCGCTGAAACCGATCGCAACCGGCGCGCCGCAGGTCTGGCCTGTGAGCGTGATTTCAATCGGAGCGCCCGCGAGTCCGCTGTTCGGAATCACGTTCGCCGTTTTCAGGGCAGGCGCGGCGAACGAAATCGGCGGAGTCGCCGTGAGCTTGAACTTATTCGTCAGGGCAGCCGTATTCGCCGGCGCGGCGCCGTTGTTCTTGTAGTTGACCTGGATGACGTTTGTCGTGCCGGATTTGTAGTTGGCGCCGGTGATTTCGAGATCCACGCCGCACAGAATCCTGACGGGCGTCGTGAACTTATATCCCGGCACGTTCACGGGCGGCGTCGCGCCAATCGCTTCTGGCGCGGCTTCCAGCGACAGATCTAAAATTTTGCTGCCGCAATAGGTTTTCCCAGACACTCCCAAAAGATCCGAGAGCAAGAACGCCGCCGTGGCTGCCGTCGTCTTGGCTGCGGGGATGGGCAGTGTCACCGTGCTCAACGTGGGATTCGTGAACAGGATATTGGAATTCGCGGCGGAAGCCGTCGTGTTCTTCACCTTGATGACGAATTGCTTGGAGGTAAGAGGGAGCGTCGTCGCGGGTGTTCCGCCGGAGTTCGTATATTCAAGGACCAAATTCGCGGGATAACCATCTTCCGGCGCCGTTACGGTTGCCTTCGCGATCTCGATACGCGGCACGCAAGGGACGTTCATCACCTTGCGGAAGGTCTTTTCAACGGCGGGCCACTTGACCTGCGAAGTGGTTGTTGGGGTTACCGTGCCGGTTCTGGTGCCATCAATGCTAACGCTGGTCGCGGTGACAGTCGCTTGAGGCACGGGAGGAATCATTTTCGTGATCACCTGCGCGCGAAAATCTTTCATGCAAACCGCGCCGCCCATGAGCGAAATTGGAAACGGCCCAAGCGACAAGATCTGGCCGGGCTGCGGCAGATTATACGGACCGCGAGTTGGAATCGAAGGAGGTGCTGTCGTCGTGGTTGTGGTCGTCAGCGCCGTCGCCGAGGTCTTCCCTCCGGGCGTGGCCGATGCCGGCGCGGGCCCGATTGTCGTCGCAGTCGCCGTTGCCGTCGTGGTCTTGCCGCCAAGCGTGACTGATGCCGGCGCGGGCGCGGTGGTGGTCGTGGTGGCCGTTGCTGCTGTTTTACCAAGAGTGCTCGCTGCCGACACGGCGCCCGGTAACGCCCACTGTCCGGGGAATTGCAGCACAAACTTCGTGTAGGGTGCTGCCGGCGGCAGCGGCCCGGCGTAGCGCACCTTGAGCGTGAACTGATCCGCGAAGGGCGGCTCGAGGTTGAGTTCGGTGATTTCTACTCCCACGGGTCCCGCTAGATTGCTTACGGTGCCGATCTCGGCCGCGGCAATCAAATTCGGGCCGGTGAGTTTTCCTGGATCAGGCAGAAGCGTCGAGTTTCCATTCGCATTGTAGCTGCACGAACCCAAAGACGCCGTAACCGGTGTCGCCGTCGCTGATGCTTTGAAACGAACCGAGACGCCCACCGTGACGTTTTTTAAATCCGGAATCTTGGTCGTATTCGAAGCTTTGACGAGCTGCCTTGAAAGGCCCCAGCACGTCGGATCGAGCTTCTGCTGTGCAGCGGTTCCCGCCGGCGCTCCTGACGGAACAAGAGAGCCGGTCAGGAAGCGGTCTTTGCAGGCCTGTAATGTCGAAGAGGCTTTCGAGCTCATGTCCACCGTTTTCCAGGGAACCGTTGTAAAAGTGATTAAGCCCGTGCTGCTCCTCGTTGGAAAAATCTGATTCTGATTCGTTCCGTTCATGTTCGCGGTAAACGTCGGATTGGAAGGAACCGCGACCAAAAGCTCGCAGAGCGAGCCGACGTTTTGTGTCGCGCCATATGGGCAGCTCCCAATACTGGTTTCCACGGGGGCCGATAGCGTCTTACTGGCCGGATCCCACGCGCTGAATCTCACCGAAAGCGGAACGCTGTCGCCCGCGGCGAACGCCGCGCCGCTTGTCGCCGCGTTTTCTCTCTTGATCTCCGGCAACGTCGGAAGTTTCTCGCAGAGAACGGAGTAGGGCTTAAAGCTTTCAAGACAGGCTGTTTGCGCCGCCTGGGACGTTTTGCCGATGAGAACCTTGTAGGCTGGCTTTGTCCCCTTGGCGGGGCTTTGGGCGAGCAGCTCGCATGCGCCCTGACAGACCGAGGATTTATAATCCGCGCTCACTTTGCAAACAGCCTGCGGCGGCGGCGGAGCATTCAAATCACAAGACCCAAGCGAAACGGGGCTGCCGATCGTAATCGGAATTGGATTTCCCTGCGCGTCCTTTATGAGATTTCCTGACGCATCTTTCTGATATCCCGTAAGGCGCGCGTAAACATTCATCATGGCGAGGTTATTCATTCCGCTTGCACGAAGCGCTCGCGCCGCTGTGGTGGAAATCTGGCTGCACGCGCTGACCTTTCCATTATTCGTGATCATGTTCGCGCACGTCGTGGAGGTCGCGCCCTCCTCGTTAATTCCCTGGAAGACCTTGGCCACGGCGAACTTGTTCGCGGTGTCGCTTCCGACGATGAGCTGGCAGCCTTTGGCAGCCGATGCAACCGTGCTTGTTTTCGTGCTGACCGTTGGGCCGCTTTCCATCGCGGTAATCCCCCCGTTTGAGTCGATGAAGCAGCCTCCGATATCCTCGATCTGGTCTCCCGCGAAACGGCTCGCCAGCGGAATTGCTGAAAGGCCGGTGATCCCAGCGTCCGACAAAGCCGCAAGGATCTTCGTTGCGTAGCTTCTGCAAAGCAGGTCGATATTGGTCGCGAAGGCATCCTTGCACTCACCCGCGGTGGAAACGGTTCCGCCGCTGTAAGTGTCCATTACCGCGCCAAAAAAAGTTACCAACTCGCACGTCTGAGGTTTCAGCGCGAGAGGATCGTCCGCGGTTACTGCTGCGGATTCTTCCAGCGCCAACGGATACTCACACTGGAAATTCTTAATGGCGTCTCTTACGTTGAATCCAATGACATCCTTAAGCGGAGGACCGGCGGGAGTTTGCCTGTACCAATCTTCCTCGTAATCGAGGCGGCATCCCGTGAAGGGCACGGCTTTGTAAATGGCGGGCCGGGGCAGAAGTGCCCCGCAGGAGCCGCTCGTCTTGTCCCAGTCGGCGACTTTCTTGATGAAAAGTGAGCCAGCTCCAGAGCTTTGAATCCAGACGTCGCATTCGCCAGGCGTCTCCCTCAAGTAATAATAGCTGCTGCCGCTTTCTCCCTTATGGAGCCTGAATCCGCAACTCGAGTTCGATGATGATGCCGATGCGCCGGGGTTTGTCGCTTTGCAAAAGATCTTGTTGTTGTCGTACAAACCCTGGTTGATCGACCTCTTTAGTGAGTCGCAATAGGGGTAGCAGGAGTCGCTGAACGAAAAGCTCTCCTTCATGTTTTGTAACCATCGAGTGGCGTTGAAATCAGTCTGCTTGATCTGAGTGATCGTCGAGCAGGACTGGTTTGGCGCCAGAACTCTTCCGCACTCGACAGACGGATCTATTCGCGCGGACTGAAGCGTGCATTTCTTCGTTAACGCGCTGGAGTTGAGGTGCCCTGCCTTCAGCTTCGCATAAAGAGCGCCATCGGAAGTGGTTTTCAACACGTAGACCGTATGAACGATATAACCCGCTTTGGACGGCGGAAAACAGAGTTCCTGCGAGAAGGCTTTTCGAACCAGGCAAGCCGCGGCTTTTTTAGGCGCATCGGCGTTGTTGTCCTTCGGCGCGCAGTCATATTGCGCGGCAAATCTCTGAAGTTTATTCCAGTCACTCGGCACGCAGCTTTGTCCGTCCGGATACTTTACGCCCAAGGCCCTGACGTTGTAAGCGCAGCCGCTAGGCAGGTCGGCCGGACCCTCGATCCTGCAAAACCCCGCGAGAAACATTTTCGCGTAATCGAAGAGCTCTTCGTTGCTGTTCCAGCCGATTTCGCGAACTGGCCATTCCATTCCATTGAGTGTGAGCGTTGGCTCCTGAGGAGGAATGTAGCTGTTGAGATTATCCGGGTTGTTCGGATTGGCCGGGTCGTTTAAATTGCCAGTGGTTGGAAAGTTATGGCGGGCGTTGTAAACGATCGTCCCTGGTTCGGTATCCGAGCCCCATTTCTGGAGGCTGTACGCTGAAACGCCCTCATTTACATACTGCGCGCAACCCGATGGACAAGCGAGCGTATTTCCATAATAAGCCTCCAAGAGAACTGCCGGCTTGCCTTGGTCATCGAAGAGATTGGAAACGAATTTTTCCGGATACTGCGTCCGCGCCTGCTCGATGATCTTGGCGAACTTCCCAGGGTCGGTGACGTAATTCTCGCACTTCGCCTGATCGGTCGCCTCCTTCGGCGAGGCCACGATGGTGTTGGAGTTCAGCACGATCGTGCAAATCCTGACTTCAGGCGGCTCGATCCCATGCGCGGTCACGAGGGCATTGATATCCGAAGTGAGGTCATTGGCCATCTGCGAGGGCACCAAGCGGGTCGAGAGATCGCATTCGTCGGTGCTCTCTGGGCCAATCGGGTGTGTGGCGCGCTTAAAATCGCTGTCGATGCACAAAAACACTCGCGGCGAGCCCTGATCGCGATAAGCCAATCGGGCGATGGGAAACTTGAAGTCCCATGTTTTTCCCGGAAAAGTGAAGACTTCCTCGCTCCACTGCAGCGGCTCAACGATATTCGCGATGAATGACACCTCGGCAAAGAGCTCAAGCTTCCCGGAAAACGCGTTAAGCGACCCCAATGCGACGAGGTCGGCGTAGTCGGCGGCGCTCGAAAACTCGAGCGATCCGCCCGCCTTGGCCTGAATGAGATTCAGGGTGCCTTTGACTCCGGCCGCTGCGTTGGCGACGACAATATCGAGCACCGCCGCGGCCTTGACCCATGCGCCGGCACTTGCGGCGGGAAGCACGCGCACGAACGCTTTGACCTCGGTGCTTGGCATGCGGCCCAATCCGCCGGAAACCAACGACGCCAGTTGAGACCCCTTGTCCGCGATGAGGGCAAGGTCAGCAAGCCCGGGGCTGAATATTTCTTCAATCGTGCCGATCTGTCCCTTCGCGCCTTTGAGCAAACCCAGAACGCTGCCGCTGAGATCCCCGCTTACGATTGAGCTGAAGCCGTTGACGAGCTGGTTGGACTTGAGATCATCTTTCAGCTGACCAACGATGCTCTGCCCTGGTGCGGGGCTTTTGGAAAGATCCGTTGAAGCTCCGATCTTGAAACCCATTCCTTCGATTCCAAGTTCAAAAACCAGCGAGTGGCTGAAGAAAACGCCGAAGTCGATCTCGATGTTGAGCGGGGGCACGACCGGTATGACGATCGCGTAGCCGAGAATTTCTTTGACCCCTCTTTTGAAATCGAGAAGGTCTTTTTTAAGATCCGCCGCGCTCTTGGGTTTGCCCGACAGGTCAGTGACCGTGGCGCCACTATTGGTACCCTGTCCTATATTAGTCTGCACTGCTTGCGCGTACTGATTGAACTGGTCCTTCACCTGGTCGGCGCGCTCAGTGGCGGCGCTTTGCATATTGTCAAACAGGCTCTGATTGGCATCCGCTTTCGCGGTATCAGGGTTGGCCGGCAGATTTTTTTCCCAAATGACGATTCCGAAAAGCTTTACGTCGGCGTGAATCTTCGGCAGCCATTTATCCTTATTGGTGGTCTGCGACGTGGATTTGAGGCTCAGTCCCGAGCCGCGAGTGATATTCAGCCCGAGCCCCGCCCCGCACATTCCATCTAGAACGGGAAAGGTATTGCCGAAGAGAACGACGTTCACGCCCGCGCTCACCGAGGCGTTGGCCTGGAGATCCGCCTTCAGGGCATCGGCCCTGGCTATCGCCTGGTAGCCGGCATCCGCCGTAAGGCCAAAAATGTACCAGTTTTCACCTACGGTTTTGGTGAAAGTAAAAAAGGGCGTGTAGGGCACGCCGTATTCCAGCACGAGCATCTGCTGGAGTTTTCCGAAGAGAGGCGAGTTCTGGTTGAGCTTCGAAAGAAGATTTTCGAGCGCTTGTTTTCTGGCGGCGGCGCCATCTGCTTTTTCTTGTGATCCCCAAAGCAGACCCTCGCGGACCTGCGCATCGACGTCGTTGTCTATCGTCGAACTAAAAGTCTCCTGGCTTTGAGCGAATGCCGTTGCTATCCCCAAGAAGATGGCGGCGCAATAGAATGCAAACAGCTTCAAAAGTGGGAGAAGATAACGTTCCACATGCCCCCCCGATTGGCTTATATTTTATTATAGTTGACAAAAATAGTCCAAGATTATACTTGGGGCTAATTTTCGGAGTGCTGGGTTGGAAGCCGGCTTAAATATGTCTTAAAAATTCGGAAGTTAAAATCGAGTCCCATCCGAAGGGCACTTCAGCTCCGCCCATTCGCACGCAAGCGATATGGCGCGGCAGGGCCGGGTGGCGGTTAGGTTGTCCGAGCCTCGTCCGCGATCGTTGGTGGTGGGTACGATCGTTCCGACGGCTTTGACATATTTGTAATCTTTGAGATCAGGCCGTTGAGCCACTGCTTTTTCAAAGAACACCACGTTCGACGATTTCGCTGCATCAATTTCATAGGGACATGGTCCGGACGTGCCATCGCCGTTCGTGCCGCCGGTTGAGGGGCCCGGAGGATCGGGAAATTGGCCGTCCTGAAGCCCGAATTTCTGCTTGGCGACCGTTTTCACGGATGCTGCGCGAGCTTTGGATAATGCCGAAAAACCTTTCTTGCAGTGCGCAGCGGCGGCAGAAGCCGTGTTGTTGAGAAGATTTGATGAAGCGGTAATCTGAACTTTGTCTAAAGTATCAGCTCCAACGCAGGTTTGAAGCGTCGTGAACATCTGGGAGTTGGCATCGACAAGGTCAGACTGGTTGTCTTCCAAGTTCGTCTTGCCGCCTGCCGGGCACTGACGAGTACGCCATGATTGTTCCCAGAAGAGAATTCCATGCTTTGGAAAAATCCGCTTTTTCGATTGGCAGGCAAGCTTGTTCGTGAAGGCGCCTTCTCCTCCGCATCCGATCGTAAAAGCCGGGTCATCTTTCAAAACATTGATGAGCGCTGCGGCGCTCAGCGAACTTCCGCTTTTGACCTTGGAATTCAGTAGGTCCGACGAGCAATACGCAAGATGTTTACCAAGATTTTTAAGATCTGTGCCGTTTGAATTGAGAAAATCCGTGCCGACGCTTGCCAGAAAAGCGCTGTTTTTCGTGTTGGCGTAACCGTTTGCCACATTCACCGCGCTCGTGATCAGAGTCGAAAAACCGCTGCTGCTCCGTTCATCCTTCAGTTTCCGGATGAAGCCCTGGTGTTTGTCGTCATGAATCGCCCGGAAAACCAGGTTATCGTCAGCGCCAGCACCTATGTCAAGAACGCACGCTTTAACTTTTCCCCCGCCGCAAAGCTTAGTGCTGTACGCGCTTAAGACCGTGGTCAAGGTGCTATTGTGCGATGAGAGGCTTCCGGCGCCCTCCGCCATCTTGGTCAAGATGTTGCTCGCCGTCGTGCTCGCGCCGGTCCACGGCGACTGCCCGGAAATGTCCAAATTGTACGCGCAGGAATTTTTGACATTGGCGTCCACTTCGACGCAAGACGGTTTCGCGGTGTATAGGTACTG
>JACPKS010000107.1 GCA_016186905.1 Deltaproteobacteria bacterium | reverse complement strand
TTTTGCGGCAAGGCCGACAAAATGAACGTGACAGCGAGCAGAACGACTTTATGGCGCATTCTTCAACTCCTCATAGAATGTGATGAATCTACGCATTTGAGTGTGATTCGGATTCTTCATGAAGGGCTTCAGGTAAGACTTATATTCAGCGATCGCTTCAATCCAGGTTGCTTCTCTGCCTAGCTTTCCTGATGCAAGCCGTTTCTTTCGATGCAACCAACGAACTCCAGCGCAAATTGTAAGATTCGGATCTAGCATGTCGTCCTCATTTAGATGCAGGTAATGGTCAGTAAACTCTGGAGACTTGTGTTTCATGCGTTGTACGCTACCGTCCGTGACTTGCGTCAGCCCTCGAGCTCTTTTCGGTCCTCTCTTTCCGTTCCAAGACGAAGGGTTAAATCCGGACTCCGTTGCAATAAGCGCTTTTACAAGTTTTGGATCCAGAGGCACATTGGGTTTTAAAACGTCATTCCAGTATTGAGTCCAGCCTTGAATCAAATGATCGTACGCATTCTGGGGATATGTGGAATTTTTAAATTCCTGAATTGATCCGAGAGGAAAAGACCTGAATTGCTCAAAATGTCGCTCGGCAATTTCGTGCATTTCTAAGTCGTACAGCTGATCCTTACCGGATGGATTGTCAACACAAGTGCCGGAGCGAGGTCCACCCTTGATCGGATGACCTCCTCGCACATGTGGACGAACTGTTGTTGCTCGGCGGTAGTGCTGACCGACAGGGCAAACGCGCCATGGATGAACTGGGCCTGAAATGGGCTTAGTTGCTGGAGTTTTCTTTACCCATGGCCTTGCGCGATGGACCTTCTTTTTCTTGGTGCGCATGGCCATTGTTGGACCCCGATCAGTTCAAGAATACGGTTATTCAAATGGATTTGTCATTAACCCCACTCAATAATTGTTCATGGAAGCGTTCCTCCTGATACAGTGGTTAATTGGTCACACAACTCTCCACCATTTCCGTTGGCGGATTTTCCAGCCATCCGTTCCCCGCATTTTTCGCACACAATGAATCCCGTAAGCGCATACGGATACCTCCACGCTTGAAGCAGGGGAAAACCGGGAAGAAAGCTGTGATTGCGGGCCCCTGCGTCTTGGTGTCCTGTTCTAATGAGTCAACACGGCGGTTCGACTAAAATAGATGCGTCCTCGCGTTTCATATAATGTAACTGTTTCATTTTTAGTTAACTATAATTAATATCTATAAATACTTAATATCAATGTAAATTAACTAGGCAGTTTAAGCCTATAATCGATGTTGAGCATTTAATTAACATAAAGTAAAATTGAAACATGGTTAACGAATTGAGCCAAGCTGACTGGGAGAAGGCAAGCGGCGAAATACTGGGAAGTGCATTGAGACTGTTTCAAGAGCGAACAGGATTTCCCGTCAAAGTGCAGGCGAGTAGGCTGCTGATAGCGGCAGATCAAACAGTAGACGCACTTATTCGGGTCCAAATTGGAAGGCTCGAGATTCCTCTTTTTGTCGAAGTCAAAGATTCAGTAACTAGCAGCAATCAAATAAGTCGCTTCATTCCGGCGAGCAAGTCATTCCCAGGAACCTGGATGTTGATAGCCAAATACATCTCCCCGGCGATTTGCTCTTTATTAAGAACGGCGCAGATAGCCTACGTTGACTTGACGGGTAATATTCATCTCCCGATCATAATCTATCAAAGAAGCGAGCCGGCTCCGAAAGACAGGCCGGATTCCATTCAACGAACAAGATACCGTCCGAGTATTCATACGGACAGCGTCACACGGCTTCTTCTTTATTTTCTCTCAAATCCAGCAACCCTCACGTATAGGCAGCGACATCTAGCAGAAGTTGTCGGTGTTTCACCTGCCGCAATCAACAAAGTCATTGGTTTCTTGGAAGAGATGGATTTTTTGGCACAACAATCCGATGGCAGAAAAATCATAAGAAGAAAGTCTGAACTAATAGCGCGATGGTGTACGAGTTACACTGACAGCTTTCGGCCGCATCAGCTTCGAGGACGATATCGAAGAGTAAAGCGGGACCCAAGTAGACATTGGATGAAAGATATGGACATACGGGGGCTGCAGGCAGTCTGGGGAGGAGAGCCAGCGGGAGCCATCCTTACTCGTCACCTCGAGCCAGAGCTTTTTACAATTTATTTTCGAGGTGCAATTCAAGATGTCCTAAATCGTTTTCGACTTACTCCTGCGGCCGATGGTGACATTGAGCTTCTTGAGGCGTTTTGGTTGCCAATATTGGATTACGAAACCATCCTAGCACCCCCCTTAATTACATATGCTGACTTGCTCGGATCAGGAAATGAGCGGAATCGAGAAACAGCAGGGATCTTATTTGAAAAACTCAAACTTGGTGATTAACAAAGCGGTGGATCCTCCAGTCTTGGAGGTCCTTTGCGACATATCGGTCCGATTACGAGACCTGAAAATACCTTTCTTTCTCATAGGTGCCGTAGCTCGTGACATCATTGCGGCAACCTATGGCGCCAAGGCAACGCGCAGGACCGGTGACCTGGATTTGGCCGTAATGGTGAAGAGCGAGGAAGAGTTTGTTCGAGCCAAATCCGCCTTGATCGACTCGAAAAAATATTCCCAAGATCCAAAACAGGAACAGCGACTTTATTTCCAAAAAACGATTTGTGTCGATCTTGTCCCATTCGGCGGTCTTGAGAACAGCGAGAGGAAGATTCGTCTTCCCCCTTCGCATACATTCGTAATGAACGTCAGAGGTTTTCAAGAGGCGTATGAGGCGAGCAATACCATTGACCTTGGGGAGGGTCTGACTGTCCGTATTGTGACAGTAGAAGACCTTGTTCTCTTGAAATTCATCGCATGGAACGATCGACCGAGTGAAAGAGAGAGGGACGCCGAAGACATCGCCTATATCTTCAGCGAATACGACAAATTTGCTCCTGACACGTTTGATGTTCTATATGAGGAACACACAGATATTCTTGATGCAAATGGCCACAACGTAGATCTGGCTGCGATTCAACTCTTAGCTCTTCGCCTACGACCTAAGACAAAACCGGAAACCTTGGCATTGCTTCAAGAGATTACTGGAACCGAACCAAAGCAGACGAAATTTGTTGCTGCGATGCTTGCGCGGAAGATGGATGACGGAAATCGACCCGATGAGGCCCGAAAGAGATTGATCGCCTTTCGTAGGGGGCTTGGTTGAAGAGTGATTAGCTCCGATGCATAAAAAATCGGTTCAAAAAGATCTCAAAGGCATATCCAAAGATATTCAATACATCATCCGCAGAGCGATCGAAGACAAACTCATGGTCGATCCAGTAAGATTCGGATTGCCGCTTCGCAGGAATTTAAAAGGTCTAATGAAACTTCGCGTCGGCGATTACCGAATCATTTACTCGATCCACAAAGAAACTGTAACCGTACACGTAATAAAGATCGTCCACCGAAGAGACGTTTACGAAGAATAAAGCCATCGGAAAGGAAATTACGACTGGCACCGATTCAAAATGCGAATATCATTTTTCACATGAACATTTTTCTCACCACCAAACTTTCCTGATCGTGCCGTGCTTCGCTCTCGATTCATCGGCGCTCTCGCGCTCGCGGCTCTCGTGTCGCCGCCTGTTCTCGCGCCACGCGAAGCCCACGCCGCCGCGGCGGGAGTTTCGGGAACGGCGAGCATCATCCCAGGGCTCGGCCAGGTCATCAACGGCAACGCGCTCGAAGGCCTGGGCTGGTTCAGCTCGGTCGCGGCGCTTTCGTTTTCCGGCAACGGCTATTTCGCGCAGATCGGCTTTGACCTGTGGATGTACAATATGTACGACGCCTACCGCGACGCCCGTCCTCAAAACGGCCGCTTCACGAATTACGGCGTCGTCGAAAACTACGTCGCGGCATTCAATCCATTGAACATCGTCGACCCGATCGGCGCCCCCATCGTCGCGTACGGGGCGTATGCGGGTTCGTCGCGCGGATATCCCGGCCTTCGCAACGTGAGCAAGCCGTTGCTGTACGGGTTTGTAGGCGAGGGAGAAGAAGGGCTTTTCCGCGGGTTTCTTTTTCCGGGACTTTCGGATGTCTTCTCGTCGAAGCTCGTTGGGGCACTCACGTCTTCCGCGATTTTCGCGGTCTCTCACGCCACCGGCGGCAGCTCGAATCTCGCGGGCGGAGCGCTCGCGCAACGTTTCGCGGGAGGAATGCTGTTTTGCTGGCAGGCCAATCTCAACCGCTACGACCTTCGCCACGGCATCTTCGCGCACGCCTGGTATGACATCCTCGTGGATCGCGGAAGAATCGCCGGCTTGTCGGTGAAGTTTCCGCTGCCGTGATTCCACCCGATCGATCCGCATGTTATGAGATGAGCCATGCCGCCGCCGGGTAAAATATCCACCGTCATCCTGTTTTGGAACAAGCCCTCATTAACTTCGAGGTGCGTACGGTCGATACCGTCTGCGGCCTCAAAAATTTTGCTGGTCGACAATGGAGGTACGCTGGCGAACCGAGCAAAGATTGAACAGGAGTTGAACGAGAACGGCGTTATGTTTGAAATCATCACTCTCCCAGTGAACGTCGGTTTCGCGAGAGGAATGAACGCCGGCCTTCGTGCCGCCTTTTCTGGGGGAGCCGCTGTCGCGGCCGCACTAAGCAACGACGTCGAAGTCGCGCCGGATTTTTTTGAAGCGCTCGCTCGACTGGACGTGAATCGTGCGGCAATCTACTGCCCCACCGTCCATCACCTTCTCGACCGCGCGAAGGTGGCGTATACGCATGGGAACGTGGATGTCGAGAGGATGGAGCTTTCGCACAGTACCGAGGACATCGGCGAGCGTATCGTATTTCCGCGATATTATCCCGCTGCGGTGACGGTTTGGACGAAAGGCGCGTTTGAAAAACTCGGCGGATTCAATGAAGAGTTCTTCTGTTATTGGGAAGATGTTGAACTGTCTTATCGTGCCAAGAAGGCCGATGTTTCGCTCGTTTCGCTCGCTAACGCTCGCGTGCCCGGCGTGCCCTGCGCGCCCTGCGTGTACCACTTAGGCCGCGGCACGACCGGCGGCAAGCCCGCGATGACCGCGTCTTTTTTCGAAGGCAGGGAGCGGTTCCGAAAAATCCTGAATGAGGGTACGCTGTAAATCCAAAGGACGGCGACCATGCTCTATCTTCTGCGCTGCTACCGCAAATACGATCCCGCCGCGAAAAGCATTCTTGAGATCGCCCTTCTCTATCCCGGCGTGAAGGCCGTTTTTTTTCACAAAATCGCGCACGCGCTTTATCGCGCGAAGATTCCTTTTTTTCCGCGCATGATCTCGGAATTCAGCCGCTGGCTCACCGGCATCGACATCCACCCTGGTGCTAAGCTTGGCCGCGGAGTGATCATCGATCACGGAATGGGCACGGTGATCGGCGAAACCGCCGAGGTGGGCGACGGAGTGATCCTCTATCAGGGCGTGACGCTTGGCGGGACGGATTTGAATCCCGTCAAGCGCCATCCTACGCTCGAGAACCACGTCGTGGTCGGCGCCGGCGCGAAAGTTTTGGGAAACATCCGCATCGGCCACGACACGCGCATCGGCGCGAACTCAGTCGTGGTCGAAGACGTGCCGCCTCGGTCGACGATGGTCGGCATACCCGCGCGCCGGATCGCGCACGGCGTGGCCGTAGGCGAGGAACTCAAGCACCAGGACATCGAAGCGAAGCCCTCGCGTCGCATGATGCCCCACCACATCGGGAAAACGCGTCCCTCCGGCGACGACGAGGACGAAAAGTGAGCGCGGAAAAAATCAGCCGCGGACTCTGCGGCGCGATCGGAAACACGCCGCTGATGCGTCTTGAAAAACTTTCCGCTGCAACGGGTTGCGAGATTTTGGGCAAAGCGGAGTTTCTGAATCCCGGAGGGTCGGTGAAAGATCGCGCGGCGATCGGAATCGTCGATGACGCCGAGAAGCGCGGGCTCTTAAAGCCTGGCGGCGTCATCGTGGAAGGTACGGCGGGCAATACCGGAATTGGACTCGCCATGGTGGGAAGCACGAAGGGCTACCGCACCGTGATCGTGATTCCGAACACGCAGGCACGCGAGAAAATGGCGCTGCTTCAAACCTTGGGCGCGGAGGTGCGCGAAGTTCCGCCGGCTCCGTTCCCCCAACCCGGAAACTACAACATGGTCGCAAAGAGGGTCGCCGAAGAAATACCCGGAGCTTTCTGGGCGAATCAATTCGACAACGTCGCGAACCGCGAGATGCATTACCGCACGACGGGCCCTGAAATCTGGGAACAAACCGGCGGACGCGTCACGGCGTTCGTCGCGGCGGTCGGAACCGGCGGAACACTTGCCGGCGTTTCGCGGTTTTTAAAGGAACGGCGGGCCGACGTGCGCACGGTTTGCGCCGACCCCTATGGCGCCGCGATCTGGTCGTGGGTGAAAAAAGGAAATCTCGACGACGACGAAGGCGATTCGATCACCGAAGGCATCGGACAGAATCGCATCACGAAGAATCTCGAAGGCGCCCCGATCGACGACGCGTACCGCATCGGTGATCCGGTTATTTTGGAAATGATGTATTTTCTGCTGCGACACGAGGGCCTTTATCTCGGCTCCTCTTCGGCAATCAACGCCTGTGGCGCCGTCAAACTCGCGCGTGAGCGCGGCCCCGGCCAAGTGATCGTCACCGTGCTGGCTGATGGTGGCGACCGCTACCGCTCAAAACTCTATAATCCTGAATGGCTTGCCGCACAGGGGCTTACGCCAACCGCGAAGGGGTTGGAATTCTTAGACCAACTCTAAAAGGTGGCTGCTAACTAACGGCAAAGCACTGCGTCGTAATCGCTCATGGTTTTTGTGCACCGCTTTGCCGTTAGTTAGCAGCCACCTTATTGGATTAACCTAGGTTAATCGTCTCAAAACACGGTTCTGGTAGTATCTTTAGGTTACAAAACAGCGCGTTTTTTTAGGAGGCACACCCCATGCAAATGTCCGGCGGCGAAGCGATCGCCAGAATGCTCAAGAACGAAGGCGTCGAGAAGGTTTTCGGAATCATCGATGGAACGTATTTCGGATTTTACTCGAACCTCGAAAAATACGGGATCGAGCTGATCACGCCAAGACACGAGACCTGCGCCGCTCACATGGCCGGCGCCTACGCGCGCCTCACCGGAAAACTCGGCGTCTGCATGGCAAGCAACGGCCCCGGTGTCGCGAACATCCTGCCCGGCGTCGCGGTGGAAAACTCCGAGGGCAACCGCGTGATGGTCATCACGAGCGCCCGGCGCCACCGGATCATCAACCCCGATCGCGGCGGCACGTATCAGTCGTTCGAGCAAACCAAAGTCATCGGCGCGATGGCAAAATACAGCGAGACGGTTCCGTCGTTCGATCGCACCGTGGAAATCACGCGCCAGGCGTTCCGCCGCGCCTGGCAGGGCCGCCCGGGCGTTACGCACCTGAACGTTCCCGAAGACATCATGAACGGCAAAAGCGACTTCGACGAATCCGATTTTCCCGCGCCCGCGCGGTATCGCGCGACCGAGCCGCTGTATCCCTCGGACGAGCAGGTCGAAAAAACCGCGCAGATGCTCATCGAAGCGGAATTTCCGATCATCCACGCCGGGAGCGGCATCATCCACACGCTCGCGTTCGAGGAGCTCGAGCAGGTCATGAACCTTCTGCAAGCTCCGGTCACGACGAGCTGGGCGGCGCGCGGCGCGCTTGCCGAAACCAACGATCTCGCGATCCCGATGATCTACATCGACCTCAACAATGAGGTCCGCAACGCCGCCGACCTCGTGCTGGTTCTGGGCTCGCGACTGGGCGAAACCGACTGGTGGGGCAAAGCGCCGTACTGGGCCGATCCTTCCAAGCAGAAAATGATTCAAGTGGATATCGACGGCGATTACCTCGGCCGCAGTAACAAACCGCTCACCCTTGCCGTGCAGGCCGACGTGAAGGTTTTCCTGCGCAAGCTCGGTGATAAGCTGCGCGCGCGCGTGAACGAAATCCCGGCCACCGCCCGCAAGAACATCCTCAACAAATTCCTCTCGAAGAAGGAAAAGGCCCGCGAGAAACTGGACGAGCAGCTACAAGACATTTCGGCGCCCATGAACAGCGCTCATATCGCGCACGTCTGCCAGCAGGTTTTCGACAAAGACTCGGTGGCGATCTTCGACGGCGGCAACGCCGCGGTCTGGGGCCAGATGTTCAGCCAGATGAAAGCGCCGAACACCGGCATGTCGACGCCGAAGCTCGGAATGCTCGGTGCCGGCGTCTCGCAAGCGCTCGGCGCAGCGGTCGCGAAGCCCAACCGCCAAGTCTACTGCATCATCGGCGACGGCGCGATGGGATTTCACCCGCAGGAAATCGAAACCGCGGTTCGCAACGGCTTGAACGTCATCTATCTCGTGGTCTGCGACAAGCAGTGGGGCATGGTGAAGATGAACCAGTCGTTCCAGCTTCGCCCGATCAAGACGATGATCAAGAAGTCGCTCGATCCGGACGAGAACATCAACGCCGACTTCAGCGAAATCCGCTTCGACAGGCTCGCCGAGTCGATGGGCGCGTACGGCGAACGCGTCGGCGATCCGAAGGAGCTCAAACCCGCGATCGAACGCTGTATCGCGCAAAAACGCCCGTGCGTAATCCACGTCGACGTCGACCCGGTCAAACACATGTGGGCGCCTGGCCTGCTGCACTTCAAGAAAATGCACGAGGAACCCAAGGGCTCATGAGCGCGGTGAACGTTCTCGTCACCGGCGCCGGCGGCTACATCGGCAGCCAAGTCACGCGCGCTCTGCGCGCGAGCGCGAATGTCGGCAAGGTCGTCGCGATGGATGTTCGAGAACGCCCGGCAGGCCTCTCCGGCGTCAATATCGAATTCGCCCAAGGAGACGTGCGCGATTCCTCGATCGCCAGCCAAATCAAGGCTCGCGCCATCGACGTTGTCATCCACCTCGCCTCGATCGTCACGCCCGGAAAGAACAGCAACCGGGAATTCGAATATTCAGTCGATGTTCTCGGCACGAGGAACGTCCTCGACGCGTGCCTCGCCGCGGGTGTTGAAAAAATCATCGTCACGAGCAGCGGTGCCGCCTACGGGTACCACGCCGACAGCCCGGCGTGGCTCAAGGAAACCGACCCGCTTCGCGGAAACCCCGAGTTCGCCTACTCCGACCACAAGCGCCAGGTCGAGGAAATGCTTCGCGACTACCGCCAAAAACACCCGAAGCTGAAGCAACTGGTCTTCCGCCCCGGCACCGTCATCGGGGGCGCGGCCTCGAATCAAATCACGGCGCTTTTCGAAAAGCCCGTCGTGATGGGCGTCGCGGGATCCGACTCGCCGTTTGTCTTCATCTGGGATCAGGACGTCGTCGATTGCATCGTGCGCGGCGCGACCACCGACCTCGCCGGAATCTATAATCTCGCCGGCGACGGAGCGCTGTCTCTTCGCGAGATCGCGGGAATCCTAGGGAAACCCTACCTGCCCATTCCAAGAAAAGCGCTCGAACTCTCGCTTAAAGCGCTTCGCAAGCTGGGGCTGACGCGTTACGGCCCCGAGCAGATCGCGTTTCTGCAGTACCGCCCCGTGCTCTCGAACGAGAACCTCAAGAGCGGCTTTCATTACGTCCCGCGAAAGACGAGCCGCGAGGCTTTTCTTTATTATCTGG
The DNA here is from genome assembly GCA_016186905.1 of Deltaproteobacteria bacterium. Taxonomy (GTDB): domain Bacteria; phylum Bdellovibrionota; class UBA1018; order UBA1018; family UBA923; genus JACPKS01. Next base: position 9,487 of record JACPKS010000107.1, on the reverse strand, counting down.
ACGCTCGCCGGAACCTGCGTAAAAATATTGCAGGATGAACGACACGAAAAAAGCCTCTCCTTTTAAGTTCCCGCTAACGGTTCTGGCCGTCGCCGCTGCGGTCGCCGCTACCGCGCGCGCGCACGCGTTCGGATCAAAGCAACCCGCGCCTGACTTGGCCTCGAATCAAACTCGATCCGCGGTGCACGCCGAGGAAGACCTGATCTGGGTCGGAAAGAGCGACGAATCCAAATCCTGCGAGAGCGCGAAGGGCATCGGACTCGACATCATGGCCGCCGAGCTTCAGAAAGCGGGTGCCGCTGTTTCGGCTAAACGAAAGGTTCGCGACGACAAGATGCGCATTCAGATGTGCGGTGCGGACAAAGGCGACATGAACGGCTATCGCATCGCCCAAAAAGATCTTGAAAAAGCCGTGGCGCTCGGATTTTCAGTGCTGAATCCGCAACCTACTTCGCCTGGGCCAGACGCATCGCCCGCTTCTCGACGTCAATAACCATCACCGAACAGTCCTGCGCCGGCATGTCCTCGCCCGGCTCGAACGTTTTCTTGACGTGATACGCGCACTCGTTGATGAACGCGAGCGGCTCCTCGCCGAACGATTGCGCAAGCGTCTTTTTGAGCGTTTCATCCCCGCCGAACGGCTCGTAGAACCCATCGCTCATCACGACGATGCGGTCGCCCGGGTGAATCGTCACCTCGTTATCGGTCAGCCGCACCGACTTGTTCTTTTCGAGCGGAACCGGATGCATCGAGAAGTCGCTGATGGAGCTCTCGACGCCGCCCGCGCCCGACTGCACGAGAAACCGAATCGAACCAGCGCCCGTGAAACTGAGCGCGAACGTTTTGCGGTTGAAAATGCCGTAAAAGATCGAGAGGTGTTCGGTCGGCTTCATCGTGAGCTGCAGTTCCTCGAAGACCTTCGCGATCGTCTGGCTCGGGCTTCTCGCTTCGTCCTTCGTAAGCTTCATCGCGATCCGCAGGATGACCGAGAGAAACGCCGAAGAGAGGCCATAGCCGCTGGAATCGCTCATCAGTATTCCGATGTGCGCCTTATCCCCGAACTCGAAGAAATCGAGGTAGTCGCCGCCGCTCTTCAGGCCGCTTAAGTACTTGTGCATCACCTTCAAACCGTGCACCTGCGAGAACCGCTGTGGGATGAGCGCTTGCTGAATCGAACGCGCGCGGCCGACGTCTTCCTCGAATTTTTTCACGAGCTCTTTGACGTCCTCGTTCAAACGCTCAACGACTTCCGCGGTCTCGTCTTTTTTCTTCCCGTGCATTATTTGCCTCCAAAAAGACTGTGGGTGTACTGCAGCACGTACCTCGTGTCGCGAAACGCCCGCAACCTGTCTTCAACCTCATCGGAATACCACGCGAAATTTATATTCGCTTTCGCGGTACCGACGCCCAAACCGGCCGCCGGCCAACCATGCATGTAACCCGCGCGAAAATGCAGGAAATTGAACATGTCCATCTCGGTCCCGGCGAAAATGTGCCGCATGCGGTTTCCCTGATTGCGGTTCAGCACGTCGCGGTAATCGACTTCCCAGCGCGTTTCGATGCGCGAGGAAAGATAAACGGTGAACGACGTCGCAAGGTCATAGGTCATCTTTTTCGGCTCGACGTTTCTTCCCGTGCCTGAGGGCACGAGCGGGCTCTTGTTGAACGTCGTGCCGCCGATGTCGCGCGCCACGAATGAAAAGCTCGGCAGATAACGCATGGGAAGCGTGAGCGTCACGCCGCCGGTCTTCGTGATCGCGCCGCGGGAGTTAATGACCTTGTTCCAGTCGAGCTGGGACTTATCCACCGGCGCCGCGATCGTCGAATCCGCCTCGCCGACCGTAAGGTATTGCGCCATGATGCCGATGCGAAAAATTCCGGCGAAAAGACGAAAGGAAAGGGCCGCCGTCGGCGCGAACCGGTCTTTGGCTCTCACGATGAACGCACCGTCGGTCTCGCGCACCATTGCCGCGCGGTTGCGCTCGTAGAGCACTCCGAAACTGAGATTGCGAATCGTGAGGTTCGGATAGAGCGAGTACCGGCCGCCGGCGTAGTTATTCTTGTTGCCGTTCATCGTTTCGTAAAACGTCGAGAGATTAGCGAAGTTAATGCTGCCGCCTTTCTGGCTTTGCGTGACGAGACCTTCGTTCGCCTCGAGCGAAAAATTGACGATCTGGAAAACCGATCCGGTATCTTTGGCCGCGATATTGGCGGGATTATGGAAGACCGACATTCCGCCGCGTTCGGTATTGATCACGGCGTTACCCATTCCAAGCGCGCGGGCGGTGGTCGTAGCCGACGTGTCGAACTTATCCGCGTGGGCGCGCGGAATCCCAAGCGAAACGAGCGCGAGAATGAGCACGGGCGCTGCTCGCACGGCTTTTTGACCGGTCCTTCGATCTCTTGGGATCACAACATCCCCTTTCGTCTATCCATAGACACCGGGGGCACACTGTTCGGGCTGTGCCCCTCCTAAGCTCTTTTTCGGCTTTTTAACTGATATCTAAAGGGAAATTTATTCCTGACGCAACGCGACATCACATGGTATCATTTATAGATCAGGGCTTCTTAAGAACTCCAGAGTTGGCGCCGACAAGAATAGAGAGCCGACGCACATCCACGAGGGAGGTTGTGTGCACAGGAAGCGCCTTCGGAAAATCGAGAGTCTCGCACAGAGCGCTGCCGACGCGGTCGGGGCGGATCTTGTCGAGGCCCAATCCGCCGATCACGATCACGCTCGCTCCCACAACCTCGATCACACTCACCAAACCGGCGACGGCAACGCGTTTTTGAGCCTGATCTACCGCATCTCGCGCGAAAGCGCCGACATCCGCGCGGCCTACGAGCGTCTGCTGCAGCAGACGTGCAAAGCGCTGATGCGCTGCCTGGAGCTGCGCGATCCTTACACGTTCGGGCACAGCATGCGCGTGATGGAATATTCGCTTCTCATCGGGCGCGGGGCGGACTTGAAGAGCAGCGATCTCAAGAACCTCGAGCTCGCGGCCATGTTCCACGACATCGGAAAAATCGGCGTGCGCGATTGCGTGCTTCTCAAGGACGGCCCGCTCAACCCCAAGGAAGGAAGTTCCATCCGCAAACACCCCGATTACGGGGCGGAAGTGCTCGAGCTGATCGACGAGTTCAAGAACATCGTGCCGGGCGTGCGGCATCATCACGAGCGGCTCGACGGCAAGGGCTACCCCAACAAGCTCGCGGGAGCGGAGATTCCGCTCTACTCGCGCATCATTCTCGTCGCGGATACGTTCGACGCGATGACTTCGACGCGCCCGTATCGGAAATTTCTCCCGGTCGAAACGGCTTACGCCGAGCTTGAGCGGTGCGCTGGATCGCAGTTTGAGCCGGAGTTCGTCGAGATTTTTCTGCGCGAGCACCGCAAGCTCACCGGCGCGACCAAGGAAGCGGTCGAGATCTTGCTCCCGCGCAAGAAGGCGGCTTAGCTCAAAACGTTTCGCCGTCCAGCTTTTCCATCGTCGTCACGAGAATCCTCGGATCGATCGCGAAATCCTTGAGTTCCGGAGAGAGCCAGTGCTTCATGATGGAGTCGTTGACGTTTCTGGCTTTTTGGAACTTGCGCGCCATATTGCTCGCAAGCGCGATGAGGCAAGCCAGATTGTAGGTATCTTTGTTGGAACTGCGGATCAAGTACGGATCGTGATGGAAAAGGATCGCGCGCTCGACGATGCGGAAGATCTCGTAGGCCCAGACGAGCTGGGAGCTGTAGTATTCATGCGTGAAGCCGAACCGCGCGGTTTCAATGAAGTGGATCAAATCGCGGGTCAGCGGCTTTTTCTCGATGTCGAGACGGAACTGTTTGAATGCGTTCGGCGTTCCCTCGGCGTAGAGAAGCTCCATGACGAGCTTGCCGATGTCGTGAACGAGACAAGAGGCGAACAGAACCTTCGAGAATCCGAATCCCTTCATCTCGCGCGCGACTTCGTAGCCGATTCGCGCGCTCATCAGTCCGTGCTTGTAGACGTCGTCGACGTATGCGAAATAACTCTTGGGCGCGTTGAAGATATCGGCTCCGATGGCCACCATGCGGTCGAACATCATCCCGGCCGCGTAAGCCGAATCGGCGTAAGGAAACTTTCGGTTTTTCACGTACTCCTCAGTGCGAAGCGCGTACTTCAAAACGTCGGCCGTCTTGAACCCGAACCTTCCGTCCGGGCCGACCTGCGGGTGCTTTCCGCCCACAGTGCGCAGAATCTGGAGCGCGCAGACGAAGTCGCGCACCTCCTCCATGCCGAACATCACGATCACCGAGTCGAGCTCCTTGCTCTTGCCTTTGAGTCCCATGCCCTCGATCTGCTTCATGAGCATGTATTTGACGTACTGGTTCCGGCCGATGATCTTTGAGACCATGTCGGAGTTCACGTCGATGTCCACGAATTCCTCTATGATCTTGCGGCTCGTTTGAGGAATCCGCATCGGCATCGCGAGCCTGAAATGGAAGTCGTGGAAGATTTTCTGGTCTACGTTCGGAATCACGCGTCTAATCCCCGTCGGAACGGCATTTCCCCGTCGTTAGAGTCTATTGCAGACCGCGGAAAATGGCCATAAGCTATCCGGAAATGTCCGGCTGGAGGCGGATTCGATGACAACCTGCGCAAAAGATATCATGACAACCGAGCTCATTCTCGCGCATCCGGACATGACTCTCGAAGAGGCCATCACCACGCTCGTCAATAATCGCATCACCGGCATGCCGGTTGTGGATGAACACCGGCACATCGTGGGGGTGGTTTCCGAATATGACATCATTAAATCGATGGAAAGTATCGACGAATACCCAAAAATCGATTTGAATCAAAAAATCAGGTATACATCGAAAGCCACGACCGTACATGAAGACGCGCCATTACAGGAAATTTTCAAACTTTTTCTCGAAAAAAGAATAAGACGGGTGCCTGTGCTGAACAAGAAGAACGAACTGATCGGGATCGTCACGAGAAGGGACATCATGAGAATCATGTTTTACCGGTCCAAGAAAATCTGAATCCGCCATGAAGCTTAAGCTTGCTGAAAATTCCGACGTTACAATTCTCAACGTGCTTGAAAATGTGGATATCCACAGCCTCGCCGTTCTGAAGGCGGGTATTGCGAAACTTTTGCAGTCCGGAAAAAAAAAGGTCGCCATCAACTTGACTGAAGCGACTCAGCTTACGGGCCCGATCATCCGCGACATCCTGCAGTTCGACCAGCTCTCCGGCGCCAACGGCGGGACGATTGTCATCGTCGGGCAGGCGCCGATGGTGAACGCGACGCTCAAGATCGTCGGCAAACTGACGACGACCCGATGCTTCGAGAACGTCGACGACGCGGTCGCCTGGTTCGCCAATCCCGCGACGGCTGACGTCGCGCCGGCGAAAGCCGCTCCGCCTCCGCCTCCGCCCGAGCCCGAGCCCGAAGAGCCGCCGCTGCAGGTCGATCCCAACGACCCGCTCGCCCAGCTCAAAATCACGCACCACAAGCTCGAGGCGAGGAACAAAACCCTTAAGAAAAAGCTCGGCGGCGTGAACAAGGAAATGATCGCGAAGTTCCGGGCTGAAAACAGTCTATTGCAGAAACACCTGATCGCGATGAACGGGCAGCTCCGCCTTCTGATGAAGGATCGCAAAAAACCGCTCGACCGCGCGAGTTTCGCGGGCAAGCTCAAGCAGCTTGAGGTGGCGCTCGCCGAGTTTCTCTGCGAAGCCGGACTGATAGCGAAGGGAAAGGGGGCTTCCGCGGGAACGGTCGAAGCCGACTGAGCCCACGGAACCGATATGGCCGCACCAGGAGAAGGGACCAAGAGGCCGATGGCGCCACCAGCAAAGGGCGGCAAGCCCGCGCCCACCATGGACGCCGCGCAGATCTCGGAGCGCGACGCGCTGATGAAAGGCATCGCCGATTTTGAGCACGAGAACAAGACACTCGAGGGGTTATTGGAAAGCGCCAGCCCCGAAAAAATTTCGGAGCTCAAGAAGCTCAATGACGAGCTCAAGATGACGCTCAATAAAACCGAGAAGGCGCTGAAATCCCTGCTCGTGGAGCTCAAGCTCCCGAAAGACGCGATGGGATTCGCGGATCAGATTTTCGTCCTGAAAACGGCCGTGGTCGCGTACTGCATGCAAAACGAAATCGATCCCGCACTATGGAAAAATCTAGAATACTTATAATCGAAGACAATCCGGATACGCGCAGGTTTCTCGAGACGATTCTCTCGAGGGATTTCCACGTTACGTCCATCGACAGCGCCGTCACGGGAATCGAAAAGGCGAAAGCCGAACCCCAGCCCGATCTCATCTTGATGGATATCGGGCTGCCGGTCTTGAACGGCTTTGACGCCTGCGCGACGCTCAAAAAGGACGACAAGACCCGGAACATCCCGATCATCTTTCTTTCGGCGCGCAACACGGCAAGCGACATCAGTCAAGGGCTTGACCTCGGCGCCGAGGATTACCTCGGAAAACCGTTCGACTACAAGGAGCTGATCGCCCGGATTCGCGCGCGGCTTCGCGAGAAAGCGGCTTGGAAAGCGGAACCCAAAACGCTGCATTCAGGCGACATCAAGCTCGTCCTCGACACGCGCGACGTGTTTTGGGGGAACAAGGCGATCGAGCTGACGCAGACCGAATTCGATATTCTGAAGCTTTTGCTCGAGCGCGCCGGAAATCTCGTCACGCGCGAAGAAATCCTCCGCGGGGTTTGGAAAGACGCCAAGCAGGATACCCAGAAGCGGACGATCGACGTCCATATCCGCGCTCTCCGAAAAAAAATTCCCGCGCTCAAGCGGAATATCCAGTCCATTTACGGCAAAGGTTACAAGTTCGAACGTTAATGCCCGTTCCCTGTTTCAGAATTCCGACTCGTCCGGAACATTGAATTCGGAAAGCGTGACGAGCCGGCCCTTGAATCCGGTTTCCGCTTCAGCTTCATTGAGTGCCTTCGCTTCCCGTTTCAAGGTCTCGCCGTCGGAGGCATCGTAGCACGCCTGAACGAGAAATGATTTCCCGTTTTTTTTTGAAGTGCAGACAAAATCCACTTCGCGGCCGGATTCGGTCCTGTAATAGGCGACTTCAAGATCCCTGCGCTTCAACTCAAGAAAGACTAGGTTTTCAAAAAGGCGTCCGAGATTCTCGGAGAATCCAAACTGATAAGACACTGCCAATCCGGTATCAACTGCGTAGATTTTTTTTGGATTATTTTGAACCTTCTTCGCGGATTCGCTGTAAACAGGAACGGTGAAAACGAAAAAGCAGTCCTCCAGATATGCCAAGTATTCATGGAGTGTGTTCTTTGAAACCTTAAGCCCAAGGCTTTTTAAATGATTGAAGTAAGGATTGATGGAGAAACTCTGGCCCGCATGCTGAAGCAATTGTTTTACGAGGATTTTCAGAATCGTCCCGGCTCCGATCCGGTGCCGCTCAATCACGTCGCGCGTCATTATGGTCTCGACGTAATGTTGCAGAAGTTCCCGACGGATTGCCGGCTCGGCCTTGATCACTTCAGGGAATCCCCCGTTAACCAAATAGTCTCCGAGACATTTCCTCCGATGATCGGCTACCCTCGGACTCGTCCCGCCGAGAAGATCTTCGCGCTCGATCAATCGGAGGTATTCCTGAAAATCAAATGGCCACGCCTGATGCGCGAATGACCTGCCGCGAAGGCTCGTCGCGATCTCCGTGCTGAGCATTTTCGCTGAGCTTCCCGTCAGGAAAATATTCGTCTTCTTCGTATCGAGATACCGGCGGACGACCGACGGCCACCCTTCGACATTCTGAATCTCATCCAGGAAAAGCCATGTTTCGCGGTCATGGTTTTCTGGAAATAACGCATAGAACCCGTCCAGAAACGCGCCGAGATCTTTGTGTCCCATCGGCAAGAGGCGATCATCCTCGAAATTCACATACAAGATGCTCTCGTCCGGAACAGCTCGCTCCTTCAGTTTTTGGATTTCACGGAAGAGAAGATACGTTTTCCCACATCGTCTCACTCCGATCACCGCGGTGGCTCTTCCCGCGATGCGTTTGAGTTCCACTTTGCGAACAACAGTTAAAAGCCCGGAGAGATTTTTTTCGTGAAACTCGCCGTGGATGGCAGCGGCGAGGCGGCTATTTATTTCCTTATTCATAGGGACATTATAATGTATAGCGTCCCTATTAATAAGGATATTATTAACTTGTAATTATAGATACTTAACTAAATATAACCTGCGCCTTGGCGAGATCTGGCACGGCTGAAGCTCGTACTGCCGCCGACCGCGCCAGCGCGGCAGTACGCTCTCCTCCGATTCTCAGATTCCCAATCGAGACTTATCCAGCATCGATTCAAATTTCGCGAAGTTCTCCGCGCCCGTCTCGGCCTGAAGTTTTTGCAAGAACAACGCCCAGAACTGTTTCTTCACCCGGATCAGGTTTTCAATCGCATAAGTCTTTTCGCGCGGAACCGGCGCATCGATCCGGACGATGGAGCCGAGCACCTGATCCAGCGAAAACGCGGCATAAAAGCGCGAGTTGCCGGTGAGCACGGCGTCGAGCGCGGCCCAGTTGCCGCTGGCCACGAGGTTGCGCGCGTAAACGTATAAGCCGTCCGCGATCGCGTTCGACGCGAAGTCGCTTTCCGAATACATCGCGCTGAGTTCCAGAACGTTAACGACGGCGTCGCCCCCATTCGGATCGGCCGACATGAACTTCAGGAGCGAGGGCGCCGCGATTCTGGCTTCAATGATCGATGCTCGCGCCTCTGAAAGACGGTCGATGAGATCGCGAATTTGCGCGGTGAAGTGCCCGCTGCTCAAGACTTTGGACCTGAGCCCTGAACGATCGGATAGCGCCGACACGGCGGCGACCGCAAGCTCCGACGACAGGTTCTTCGAGCCGTCAAACATTTTTTCCACGAATCCATCGTCGGCGGATTTGCAGATCGCGGCAAAACCGGACACCGGGTTGAATGCCGTGAGGACCTCGCGATCGTCATCCGTCAAAGCGCCCGCAAAGCTTTTCGAAAACGCGGCAGTTGAAAGAAACGCCGTTACGTCATGCAAAGACTCAAGTACCGAGCGCTTCCGAGCGCTTCCGCCGAGAACGTATAAGACATAATCTTTAAACGGATCGAGCGCGTCGGTATTACCCGTGAACTCGACCTTATTGCTTGAAAGCGCGTACCGAAGCGACGCACGGGTCGCGATGCTCCCGGCTTCCACTTTGCTCAAAGCTTTGACGATGCTGCGCAGTTTCTCGTTTCTTCGCGCGACATCGAGACCCAAATAGCCGTGGATCGTTTCGTGGATCAAGAGATAGGCCCTGCTCTTCTCCGACATTTGCGCGAAGAGACTCTGATCGACGTAGACCTCGCCGGTTCCCAGTACGCGGATCGCGACCTGTTCGGCGCGCGAATTCTCAACGACGGTGAGCGCGTCCTTATCCTGCGTATTCACGCGGACGAGCCTGCCCGTCAGGCACCAATCCAAAGCGCGGATCTCGCG
>JACPKS010000100.1 GCA_016186905.1 Deltaproteobacteria bacterium | reverse complement strand
CTTAAGCTTTCCGAGCTCTCGTCTTCGATCGAGGCAAGGCTGCGCGATTCCGCGCTCATTGTGCGCACCTCCGCCGTCGACGCCATCGCTCACCTTTCGCTTAAAAATTCCGCGCCCAAACTCGCCGACGCGCTCACCGACCCCGCGAACTACCACGGAGGAAAACCGCTCTGGATCGGCAATCACCTCGTCAAAGCGCTCGAATCGCTTACGGGCAAGACCTTCGGAACGAAGCCGCTCGGCGAGCAAGCGGTGCTTTGGAAGAAGTTTTTGCGGAAAAAGAGAACCCGTTAAGTTCTGGATACCGCGCTTTGCCTGCCTTCGAACCGAAAAGGCGGGATTTTCAGCCTATCTTGCATGCCGCCGCCACCGGCCGCCGGCCGCGACGTAAAAGCTTGCGCGCGTACGGCCGACCCGCAGAACTCCAGGATGAGCTTCGAGATCGCGCTGGGCTTGCCGGCGATGAATCGCGTGCCCAAGGCGGGCAACGTAATCCGAAACGGTAAACCGCCGTTTTTCCCGAAGAAGCGACTCGATCGCCGTAAGTCGCCCCCCGCTCGTGACGAGCGTCGAGGCTTTCGCCATCCTTCTCACAAGCGTATCGCGCGCGAAATACCCCCATTTCCGATACGGCTTTGTCGCGGCAGCCGCGTCTTCAAACGCAAGCACGCCGCCGAATGCGCGCGTCCCGATGTAAAACGCTTCGTTCGAGGCGGGAACGATTCCATGCATCACGCACTCCCGCCAGCGCGGAAAAAGCGCGCGGGACGAAGACAGGTGAAATACGACGTACTCCAATAACACTCCGAATGCCGCGGGCCACGACTGTTTTCGCAATGCTTCGTTCAGCAAAACCGGCGACAATCGTCTCCAATCGCGCGCAAGCGCCGACACGAGCTGCTCGGCGAGCCGCGGATCGAAGCGGGACCACTGGCCATAAAGGGCATAGTCTCCTTCGGATACCGGCTCACTCCGCTGCAGCCGTCCGTAAACCGTTTCCAGCACGTCTTGACCGGGGATTTGCCCAAGTCCCTTCATTTTTGTTCCATCACGTCGTCTAGAAAATCGAGGGCTTCCGCCGCTCCGGGAATTCTCTTTTTCTGAAGCGACTGGATGTGTTTTTCGACCCTGGCGACGTCCGCCCCCGCCTTGATGAGCGCTTTCGCGTGCGCGACGTCCTTCTGCCGGTGCGCGAAGCATTTCATGATGAGCATTTCCTCCTTCGAAAGCGCGAGCGCGGTGAGATGTCTTCCCCCGAACACTTCGATGAGTCGCGCGCCGTAATCGGAGGGAAGCGTATGCGCGAACGTCGAGAAATATGGATTAAGCCAATCACCAGGCAGCGCGAGATCTTCGGCGACGCGCTTGACATATTGATCAAGCGCGGCGAGGTCCATTCCCTTCGGAACGGCGTCGATATCCGTCGTGCTCAACGGAAAGTGGTGCGCGAGAATCATCGCTCCGCCTCCGCCTATAATCAGGGTGAGCTCGCGTTCCAGAATCTCATCGAGCCTCTGCAGGGCCTTCCGCATCAGTGCTTCTGTAAAGTTCATCTGCCATTATCTTACGACATTTATTTAAATGTCGCAATAATTATAATTATCATATTATATTAAGTATTTATTACTCTATACTCCCTCTTCCAATGCTCTTCTGACCTTTTCCTGCTCCATTTTTTTCAGCTTGTGTTTGACGTAAACGACTCGGCCCACGCGGTAGAGCAGGGTACGCTCCTCGATCGCGTCCGTTTTTACGGACTGCCACGTATCGAGAAGATCTTTCTGAACAAGCTGCTCTTTCTGAATCGAGATTTTCACCGAGGGCTTGCCGTTGTAGTTGCCCGGCGCCACCGAAACACTCAGCCGATATTTGGACTTGTAACTCGCATCCTCGATCGCGAGCGGATCGACAAAACCCGCGTGGCCATTTCCATCCACCCACGCTGTCTGAATCACTCCCGCCTCGCGATTCACAACCGCGCGATCGTAGCTCTTGAGCGCGTCCAGAACGGCTTGCCAGGCGGTGTTGTAATCGGTGCGATAGATGCGGGTATGGATCGGGTTGACGTCGCTTCCGGGCTGGTGAAAAACCGTGCAGCCGCCAAGCGCGACCAGCAAACTCGCGATCAATGTCAACGCACACAATCGCCTCATCAATTATTCCAGTATCCCAAAGCCATTGCGCAGAAACTCCGCGGCTGCACGGCGGAAATGCCGGCTATTTGATTTCCTTGATGACCTTTTCCATGACCGATAGATCACGCGCGGCGTCCTCCCCTTGTACGAAAGGATAACCGCCAGAGCGCGTCTGGAGCAAGTCCACGCTCACGACATTCACCTTTCCGAGCGTCGAACGCAGGTCGTTGAAGGCGTTGCCGGGCAGCTTGATGCGCGCGCGGAACGGCGAAACGACAACCCACTTGTCGTCGGCCCGCTGCGCTCCGAGCGAAGTCTCGAACGCGTTCTGAACGTGCGCCACCATCAGATGAAACGTATCGGTCGTGCTCAAGCTCCACGGCTTATCGAGGCCCTCGAAAACAAAATCCGCGCTCAACGTCGATTTCGGGATCGATCCCTTCTCGGGATCGAGCCACTGTCCGCGAAACTTGTAGCCGTCGGCGGTGACGACGAGATCGAGCACGCGCGTCTGCTTGGCGGGGATGGTTTTGAGGCGCACGCCCTGCCCGTCGGTGAACTTCACGTCGGTCGGAACGAACGTGCCTGGGAAGGGCTCCCAAAGCGCCCCGACGAGATGTTTGATGTCTTTTCCGTTCTGATAACCGCTGCCTTTGAAGTCGAGATGTCCGGTAAGCCGCTCGTTGGCCTCGACATTGACGACCGTCATCGCCCGCGTGCGATTGTCGGTCAACCCCACCTTCACCGGCTCGCTGATCCCGACGCGCGTGACGTTGAGAAAGTCGAGCATCTGTTCGCTCACGTTGTCGCGCAGCGCCCGCAACACCTGGGCCGCCGCGACGTTTCCGGAAAGCGCAAGATAACGATCCGAGCTGCCGGGAAGAACCGGAAGACGATATGAAGGCTTATTGACGTGTACGGGGATGATTCCAAGCATGAACCATTGGTCCGGCAGGATGATGTTGCTTGGGATCTCGCGGCTTCCGTAAACCGGTATCGTGTCGTTGATCGGGCTCACGAACGCCGACGAGTCGAGTTGTCCGAGATCGGCGATGCCGAGCGCCTTAGCGACGATGCCGACTTGCGCGCGGCCGATTCCATCCTCATCATCGAAGCCGGTGAGCTGCCCGCTGATGATCGGATAGGTCGCGGGAAGAATCCTCGGCAGCTCGATGCGTACGCGATTGGAAATATTCTCGAGAAACGTCACCGGCGCGAAGCCCGGGGCGTACGCCGTGACAGAGACTCCCTTGGCGAGCACTTCAGGCGAGAGCGCGGACGTGAAGTTGCCGTCCGGCCCGGTCGCTCCCGCTGTCAAGAGGGCGCCTTCGGCGGACTCGATCCAGACTCGCGCGCCCTTAAGCACCGCCTCCTCGTCCACTACAGTGACGATCAGGCCCGGCCCGTTGACCTGAATGGAATCGACGGGAATAAATCTCGAGGCGCTCGCGGGCTCAGCGATTAGCCCCAAAACAAGGCCCAAGACAGCGAAAACGCTCAAACAGGCACGACAACCAAATGCACTCCTTAGCATTCTTCTTGTCCCTCCATAGAGATCCCTAGAAATACGTTCAAAGAGAAATTCGGATTTGTCAAAAAATTTAGCTGGATGCTAAATTTTATGCGCAAGCCCGGAGGGTGCTCGCTCAGGAAGAGCGAGCACAAAATTTTTCCCAATCCGTCTCCTTTTCTTGTAACTTCCGACTCATGAGCAATAACCAGGATCTCGACCACGCCCGCCGCGTGCTTGAAGTCGAATCGCAATGCATCCTTGCCGCGCGCGACCGGCTTGACGAGCGTTTCAGCCAAGCTGTCGATCTCGTCGCGAAAACGATAACCCGCGGGGGAAAGGCCATCGTCACCGGCGTCGGAAAAAGCGGAAAAATCGCCGCGAAGGTCTCGGCCACTCTTTCGAGCACCGGCACGCCCTCCGTGTTTCTTCATCCGACCGAAGGCTTGCACGGCGACATGGGCGTCGTCTCGGCCCGCGACGTGCTCATCGTGTTCAGCTACAGCGGCAACTCCGCCGAAGTCCTGCGCCTGCTTCCTCATCTCAAAGTACGAGGCGCTGCGGTCATCTCGATTCTCGGAAACCTCAAAAGCGAAATCGCCGCGCACTCCGACGTCGTGCTCGACGGCAGTGTCGCGCGCGAAGCCTGCCCGCTCAACTTAGCGCCCACATCGAGCACGGCCGTGGCATTGGCTCTTGGCGACGCGCTCGCGATGGCGCTCTCGGTGCGCCTGGATTTCAAGGAAGAGCAGTTCGCCGACAACCACCCTGGCGGAGCGCTCGGACGGCGCCTCACGCTGCGCGTCTCGGACCTCATGCGCGCGTCCGAGGAAATGCCGTGGATCGAAGAGTCCGCTGGAGCGCGGGAAGTCGTCGAGTCCGTCACGAGCAAAAACCTCGGCGCGGTACTCGTGCGCGCGGCCCCGAGAAAACTCGCCGGCATCATCACCGACGGCGACATCCGCCGCGCGCTCGGACGTGGCTCCGCGTTTTTCACGCTCAAGGCCCGCGACATCATGACGCGCGATCCGGTGACGATCCGCTCGGACGAGCGCGCGATCAAGGCGCTTGAGCTCATGGAAAACCGCCCGAGCCAGATCAACGTGCTCCCGGTGGTCAACGCCACGGGCGACTGCATCGGGCTCGTGAGGGTGCATGATCTCATCGGAACTCTCTGAACCGCCGTCTGAACAGCCGGAAGACCGGGCCACGGGTCTGAGCGGCGCGGAACCGCTGGATTGCCCCGACTGCGGCGACCGGCTCGTCATCCGCAAACCCAAGCAAAAACTGCTCGCCTATCTCCTCTTCATCGCAAGCTTCGCCGCGTTTATTTGGTACACGTCGTCGCACGACATCACGTTGACCCAAAACGCGGTTTGGCTCATTGCGCAGCTGGCACTCGGCGTCTGGGCCGCCGTCCAGCGCATCCAGAACCGGCGTCCTATTTTTTATTGCAGAAGATGCAGGACGCGCTTACCATCTTAAGCGTTATTCAAAATACATCCCACAATTCATTGGCGCGTTCGGCGCGCCAACAGGAGGCTCTCATGTTCGTTTTCGGAAGACGTTTCAAGCCGCTGTTCGCGTTTCTCGTGGCAGCCGCCGCTGCTGCCGCCGTATTCGCCTGCACCAGCGGCAGCAGCGGAGCGAAGGAAAAGCCGCGCTATACCTACAAAGAAGGCCAAGGCCCCGCCGGCTCGCTCGCCAGCATCGACGGCAAGCAGATCACCGAAGACGATCTGATGGGCGAAGACAAGCTTGAGTTCGCCGACGCGCTCAAGCGCATCTACGACATGCGAATGGAACGGATCGGCCGCATCCTTCTTGAAAAAGTGTACGCCGAGGAAGCCAAGAAAAACGGCATGGCGACCGAGGAATACGTCGAGAAGAAGGTGATGAAAGGCGAGGCCAAAATTTCGGATTCCGAATACAAAAAATTCGTGGCCGACAAGCACATCCCCAAAGAGCAGCTCAACGACCAGCTCAAAGAACGCATCATGAGTTACATGAAAGCGCAGAAACGCCAGGAAGACCTTCAGGCGCTGATCGTGAAGCTTTCCAAAGAGCACAAGGTCGAGCTTTATTTCAGCAAGCCGAACCTCAAGGTGAACGTCGAAGTCGGCGGGGCGCCGACCTTCGGCAAAAAGGAATCCAAGGTCACGATCGTGGAATTCTCTGACTTCCAGTGCCCATTCTGCTCGCGCGGAGCGCAGTCGCTCAGCGAGATCAAGAAAGCCTACGGCAGCAAAGTCTACATCGCCTTCAAGCACTTCCCGCTGCCGATGCACCCGCAGGCCAAGCCCGCCGCCGAGGCCTCGATGTGCGTGAACGAACAGAGCACCGACAAGTACTGGAAGTACCACGACAAGCTCTTCGCCAATCAGGACAAGCTCGACAACGAGAGCCTGAAGAAATTCGCGAAAGAAGTCGGCGCCAACGCCGACCAGTTCGCGAAGTGCTACGAATCGAAGAAGTACTCGAAGGCCGTGCAGGACGACCTGGATTACGGCACGAAGCTCGGCGTGCGCAGCACTCCGACGTTCTTCATCAACGGACGCCTGATCTCGGGCGCGCAGCCGTTCGAGAACTTCAAGGAAGTGATCGACGAGGAGCTTTCGGGCAGCTGAGCCGGAAACTCCGAGCGTAAAGGTCTAAAAAAGCCCGGGGAGAGACATCCGCTCCTCGGGTTTTTTCGTTTTTTAAGGCGCCTGCCGCCCGTGTACCGGCGCCTGGTCCCGTTGCCCGGCACCGGTCCGCCAGTTCGCCTGCTGCCGGTATTTTTTGCCGCGTGCATGTCTTCCTATTACGGAAGCCCTTGTCGATACGATAAAATTTCACAATTAGAGGAGAACCACGCCACATGGACGTGAGTGGTTTAATCAACGACTACCAGCGCGACCTCGACAACCTCAAGAGCCAGCTTCGCGAACGCGAGCAGGACCACGTGGACGAAATCGAGGAACAGAGGCGAAAAACCGCCCAGCGCGAAGACGCGCTCGAAGCGGAACACGCCGGCACGGTTCGAAGAACCAAAGAACGCTACGACGAAGACCTGACCAGCGCGACTTCAGAGGCCCGTCGCAACAGCCGGGACCAAAGCGACCGCTACGAACGCGAGCTCAAGCAAACCCGCGACGAGAACTACGACCGTCACGGACGCCTCGCCCGCGATATTTCCACCGAAGCCGCGCAGGACAAGGCGTTTCGCAAGAAGCAGGTCGAGGATTACCTCAGCTCCACGCGAGTCGTGGACGACTCCGAAGTCCTTCAGCTCAAAAAACAGATCGAACTCGCACGCGAGAGCAAGCTCGCCGACCAACGCAAGATGCAAGACTACTACGAGCACAAGCTCGACGAGCAAAAACGCCTGCAATACGACCAGCTTCTGCGATCATCAAAAGACACGCGCGAGAAAATCGACGGAAACATCAACGAAATGCACGGGGAGCTCACCCGCGAGAAAATCGGCGACCAGATGCGGTTTCGTAAGTACGTCGAGGAGCAGAAGCTCGAGAACGACACGCGGGAAAAAAACACGCTTCTCCGCGAAAGCCACTTGAGGCAAAAGGCCGAAGACGCAGCTTCAGGCAAGGGCAGCGGCGCCCAGAGAACTCTCGCGGAATATACCGCGCGGGCCAACGACACGATCGAGCGCATGGGGCACGAACACAACCTCGCGCAGGCGCTCAAAGACCAACAGCACGCCGAGAACATACACGGCGTCGAACACGATCTCTATTCGCGAGGCGCTGATCGCGAAGCGATCCATAAAAAGGCCGAAGACACGCTTGCCGCCCGTCTCGCGGCCGAGCAAGCGAGCAACGAGAACAATCAGACCCGGTTGAACCGGAAGTATCGCCAAGACCTGAATCAGAGCCAGGAAGATCTGATGCGCGCCGGGCGCGAATCTTCAAACCGAACGCGGCAAGACTATCACGATGCCCTCGCCGCCCACCGTAACCGCGCCGAATCCACCCTGCAAAAAACTCACGATGATCTTTCATCGAAGCTGCGCGACGACCAGCGACACGCGTCGGGCAAACTGACGACCGAGCGCCGCAAGTCCGCGCGCGACCTCGCCGATACCGAAGAACGCGCAAAGCGGATGCAACGCCGCCTGACCGAGAACTATCAGCGCTCACAGGAGGCATTCGACGAGCAGAAGGCGCGCCAGCTCGATGCACAGAAGGCGTTTTACGCATCCAAGATGCGCAAGGTCGAAGACGACACGAGCCACCGTCTGCGCGGCGCGAGCCGCGAAAACCAGTACAACCTCTACAAGGCGAACGACGATTTGCGCAGGCAAACCACCGAGCTTGCGGCGATGTACGGCGCTCAGCTCGGCGAACACGAACAGAATTTAAAAACCCGCGCCGATCGCCTCGCCAGGACCTATGGCGAGAGCTTGGCGTCGCAGAGAGATCATTTCGACGAGACGATCAGCGAGGCCGCCCACGACAACCGCATGAAGGTGGCGAAGCTCAACTCCGAGCGCGAGCATTCGTCGAGGATGCAGCTCATGGATCTGCAAGCCAAGAACCGCGAGATCATGGACGGCTATGAGAATCGAATCCAGCAGCTCCGCGAAGAGCACACCGCCGAGCTTGCGCGCTCGAAGGCCGAGACCGACAAGACGGTGCGCGACGCCATGAAAAAAGCCAAAGAAACGATGGACCGCGACCGCTCCCTCTTGCAAAGCCAGCTCGACATCAAGGACCGCCAGATGGAGGAAAAGCTCAAGCTTCAAGCGGAGTCGTTCAGGGACCAAATCGAAAAACTGAAACGAACCAATGAACTGGCCATCAAGAAGAGCTAAGATCGTCGCCACGCTGGGGCCCGCGAGCTCCGAGGCCGCGACGATCGAGAACCTGATCCGCGCGGGCGTGAACGTCTTCCGGCTCAACTTTTCCCACGGAAAAAAAGAAGATCACCGCGCGGCCTTCGACATCATCCGCGCCGCTTCTCAGAAGCTCGGGCGCGCCGTCGCGATTCTGCAAGACCTCCAGGGCCCGAAACTTCGCGTCGGCTCGTTTGCCGGAGGCTCGCTTCCCCTCGAAAAGGGGGAAGAAGTCGTGCTCGTGCTCGAAGGCGCGGGCACGGCGCCGGCGAAGGCCTCGCCCAAGCGCAAGCTCATCCCCTGCAACTACGAAAAGCTTTCGCGCGAAATCCTGCCGCGCCATCGCATCCTGCTCGACGACGGAAACCTCGAGCTCGTCGTCACCGGGATCGACGACTCGGACATTCGCGCCCAGGTGGTCTTCGGCGGCATCCTCAAGGACAAGAAGGGGATGAACTTCCCGGACACCAAAATATCGATCGAAGGCTTCACGCCCAAAGACCGCGAAGACCTGCTCTTCGGACTCGAGCTCGGCGTGGATTTCGTGGCGATCTCTTTCGTGCGCTCGGCCGCCGACGTGCGCGAAGTGCAGCGGTTCATGCACAAGCACAAAACGAACATTCCCGTCATCGCCAAGATCGAAAAAAGCGAGGCGGTCGCCAACCTGCAGGAAATTCTCGACGTCACCGACGGCGTGATGGTCGCGCGCGGGGATCTCGCCGTCGAGGTCGGAACCGCACCCGTGCCGAGCCTGCAAAAGCAGATCATCCGCGAATGCAACCTGCGCGGCATTCCCGTCATCACGGCGACACAGATGCTCGAAAGCATGATCGGCTCCCCTCGCCCTACCCGCGCCGAAGCAAGCGACGTCGCCAACGCCGTGCTCGACGGCACCGACGCGCTGATGCTTTCGGCCGAAAGCGCCAGCGGTAAATTTCCGGTGCTCGCGGTTTCGGTCATGCACAACATCATTCTTGAAACGGAACTTCGGCGCGAAAGCGCCCTGGGCGCGCGAACCCTCGAAAGCTTCGCGGCTCCGGGCGGTCCGGCGCACGGCGAGAGCGAGGGTGCCGCGCCCGTCTCGATCGTCGAAGCCATCGAGCACGCCGCCGCAAACCTTGCCGACTGGGTCGGCGCCAAAGCCATCGCCTGCACGACGCACACGGGACGCGCGGCGCGCGCGCTGGCGCGATACCGGCCGCGGGTTCCCGTCGTCGCCTTCACCGATGAGCCCGGCGTACAGCGCCAGCTCGCCCTGGTCTGGGGAATCGAAACCTGCTCCATGGAGGCCAGCGCCACTCTCGACGCGATGGTGGCGCTGGCCGAGCACGTTTTGGTCGAGCGCAAGATCGTCACGCAGGGCGATCTCATCGTGTTCACGGCGGGCTGGCCGCCGCTCAAGTACGGCACGACGAACTTCCTGAAGGTGCTCACGATCCAGAAAGAAGCCGACGCCCGCGCCAAAATCAAGGCTCGCGCCGGCGGCAAGTGGAAAATCGGCGCAGCACCTTTCCCCGGCGACGCCGCAAGCGACGCGCTTCTGGGATATCGCACGCTCCGGGCGCAATTCGTAATCGACCAGAACCTCTGCATCCAGTGCGGGGGCTGCGTCGAAGTCTGCCCGAACGACATCTTCGGGATGGCCGACCGCCGCGTTTATCTCAAGGAATCCAACTGCAAGAACTGCACGTTCGACGACGCGTGCATGGGGATCTGTCCGACGAATGCGATCGAGATCATCCGGCTCGACGATTAAGGTTGATTGGCTGGCGGAAAAGTTCGAGAAATCATAAAGCGGGCTGCAGGTAGGCACCAAAGACAGCCTTGACACGGGCCGCTCCGTTATCTATAAATTCTTGTCCCTACCGGGAAAAGTTATATCGCGGGGTGGAGCAGTCCGGTAGCTCGTTGGGCTCATAACCCAAAGGTCGTCGGTTCAAATCCGGCCCCCGCAACCATTATTCGGTGGCCCCGAAGCGCAAGTTTCGGGGCCATTGTTTTTTCTGCTCTCAAATCGTTAAAAGCAAAACCAAATAACCATAACCATTAGGGAAACTGTAATTAGTCTTTCCTGTTTTAGAGATTCTCAAGGTTGCGCGAAGTCGCATGAAAGACAGGTAAGTAGCTACGGATTGGCTACATCGTGCTACATGCGGCGATTTTCGAGCTTGGAAATGGCTACACGGATTCCGTGTAGCCATTTCCTAAATCAAAACCATCAAAACTTCTATTTTTAACCGTTCACCAAGGAGGACCGTTATGTATCGTTTACTCGTTCTACTCATGTTCACCGCTGCTCTATCGCAGCTCGGAATGTCCGCTTCTGATGTGCGCAACTGCCATTCGCGTGCGTGCCTGCAGCAGCTTGAAAAGCGCTCGCGCGATGTTTTGCACGTCGATTGGAAGCCGATGTCCGCATTTCCGGAAGAGGCAAAACGGTTTCGCTAACTTGTTAACTCATTTGGCATTTGCATAAAGTATGATGAAGATCGCAAAGACCAAGAGTGTGGTTGGGCTGCCTGCCGCCAGCATTCCGGCCGCATTGTCATGAGTTACTCTGATTCCGGCGAGTAGTGGTTTGGTCCAAGGGGCGTCTTAAGCGATTGTTTGTAAACAGGATCAGCCAGTGCTTTCTCCCACGAGGAATAGCGCTCGCACGTCGGCGCTACCATAATATAATTCCCTGTTACGTAATCGTGGTGGCATGTGCGGGGTTGCCAGGTCCCAGGCTTACATGGAGGCGGCCCAAGTCCAATGCTGTTGGCGAGGTCCTGCTCAACACTGGCTGAAGGCCAATCGTTTGCCGACGTGATGTATTCCAAAAAAAGCGATGAGACGATTAATATTAACATCATCACTCTCATATCGGACTCCTTGTAGTCCCAGTATCGATTCTCCCCATGACATCTAAGGACTTTCACAGCATTTCTGATGCGCATTCTATTTGTCCCTGGCTGACACGATTTTAACTCAAGATTGATTCATAATTCGTGTTTGCCCGCTGCTCGTTAAAATGTCCGCTTCTTGGTTAACTTGGCGGCATACGGGAAACGCCTATGGACTTGAGTCGAATGGGAGGAAAATCAATATGAAGTCATTTGCGGAAACGTTGCTGAGATTGACTGAAAAGCGAGGGCTAACGATGTCTGCGTTATCGGCTAAAACTGGAATTCCGCGCTCGACATTGAATGAGTGGGCGCTTGGACGAAATCCGAAAGTCAGCGAAGACCTGATCAAGCTATCCACTTTTCTAGGCGTTTCACTTGAATTTCTACTTACCGGGAAAGATCCGGGAGAGCGCCTGGTCGAGGGGATTATCGCGCAGGAATACCTCCAAATTCACGCAGGCACGTATCGCGTTATTATCGAGCGAAAAAATGGCGGTAAGGAATCGCAAAGTGAGAAGGAGTAATTTATGAAAACAATAATTATTATGATTGGACTGTACATCTCAATATCCGCACTCGCAGGCGCGAACAATTCATTCGGACAGGGACATTATCTTGGAAATTTAAATAATAATCCGTACGATCCCAATTCGGTTTCAAATCCATACGGACGGTACGGTAGTCCCTATTCGCCAGACAGCATCAATAATCCATATGGCACGTATGGAAATCCATATTCACCGAATAGTCCCAATAATCCCTATGGCCAGGGAGTGCGGCTCTGGATGCTAAGGGTGACGCATCATTCTTGGCTTCACTTCATGGATTGGTGCCAAAAGACAAGTTGCGGGTCTTCGATCTCGGCTCGGAAGAAAGTCTTGGTTTTAACCCGTTGGAAGCAGGAACTCCGCTTGAGGCCGCGCAGAGGCTCTTCTCGTCGCTTACGTGGAGTGAGGAATACTACAAGTCAAAGGCGTTCTCGGCATTACAGAAGCTTTTCCAGAATCACCATGAGGCACATGACCGAAATCCGACGCTGCTTGAACTTTCACACTATCTTGACGATCCAGAAACCTTTATCGCGGCGACGATTGCTGAAAATTATCCTAAAAAACTTGCGGAAAAAGACTTCATGGAGCTGTCCGGGCTGCGTGACCAGATAAAAACGCTGTGCATGGGCTACCTCGGTAAAATCCTTTCACCAGAAAAGGGGGCCGGGTTGAGACTTGAAGACGCCGCGTCGGGGTGCGTTCTGTACTTCAGGCTTCAAAGCCTCATGTCGCCGCAACTTGTAGCGACAGTGGGAAGACTCCTCATCAACCAATTGAATTTCTTGGCTGGAAGCGCGCACAGGTCCGAGGGAGCCGCAAAGGGCGCCAAACTCATCCCAACCTACTTGGATGAGTTTGCGTCGTTTGCGTGCCCTGAGTTTGCAGACCTTATCTCAAAAACCCGTTCCGCCGGTCTTGCTCTACATTTTTCGCATCAAAGCATCGGGGATCTGACGGAGGTTTCTCAAGGATTTTTAAATCGGATTACTGACAACTCCGGGACCAAGATTGTCATGCGGATCAATGATCCAGACTCGGCGGAGTATTGCGCGCGTACGTATGGAACAAAAATGTACCGGAAAACCACTCAGCGGATCACGAACGCGAAAGAGGTTGACCGGGCAGAAGTGCTTGAGGAGGGAACCCAGCGGGATGCTCACCAGTTTCGGGCTTCGCCTGATTTATTTAAGACCCTGCCGACCGGCGTCGGTTCGGTCTTGATCGCGCATGGGGACGACACCCCGAACGG
>JACPKS010000106.1 GCA_016186905.1 Deltaproteobacteria bacterium | reverse complement strand
TTGACGCGGCGCTTTGCCGTTAGTTAGCAGCCACCTTTTAGCGGGTCGGCACCTTTTAGCTCGGTATTTTCTGCCGATATTGTTCTTACCCGCGGGACGTTAAACTTTTCTGAGGTACTCCGATTTTCCATTAGCAAGGAGAGCTCTCATGAAAGGGTACGCGAAATTTCAAAGGCTGTTGATGGCTGGCGTTCTGTCTGTCGCCGTCTCAGGTTGCGCAATGTATCACCAAGTGTTCGGCGGCAAAGATTCCGACGGCGATGTCGCGACGGCCGACACGGCCGCGACGGAAACACCGCCCGCGGCGGTGGAGATGATCTCTGATGCCGTGACAACGCCGCCGCCGGCCGAAGAGCCCGCGCCCGCTCCGGTCACCGCATCGGCGCCCGCAGCTCCTTCCACTGGAGAGTTTGCGACGTACGATGTGAAGAAGGGCGATACGCTCATGAAGATCGCCTTTGAGCTTTACGGCGACGTGCTGAAGTGGAAGAGCCTCTACGAGACGAATAAAGACGCGCTCAAGAATGCGAACGTTCTTCAGGCCTCGATGAAATTAAAATACGAAAAACCGGCTTCGGAGCCTGCGATTGCGAAGGTCGGTGATCCGTACAAGATCAAAAAGGGCGATACGCTTGGCACGATCGCCGACGACGTTTACGGAAAGAAGAGCAAGTGGAAACTGCTTTGGGAAAATAATCGCGCGCTCATTACCGACCCGAACCGGATCTACGCCGGGTTCTACCTCTACTATCAGATCACCGAGCAGGAGAAAAAAGAGGCTGAGGAGATCAAGGCAAAACGAGGCGCGCAACCACAACAACTGGGATCGGCCGTGAATCAAGCGCCTGCCGCCGCGCCTGCGCCGGAAACGGCGCCGGCCGATGTTGTTACTTCCGCGACCGCGGCCGTGCCATCCGATGGAGAGGGCCTTCAGGGCTTGGCCGCGCCGCAGGCTGGCGATCGGATGCCTGCCAGCGCGCCAAAATCCAAGTAAGCAAAAAACGGATTTTTGGCATAATGTAACAATATGATCGCGATCGTGTTCATCATGGCTCTCGCGCCGCTCCTGGCGTCGTGCCAATCCGCGTCCGCCGTCAAAGACGAATCTGGCGCCGAGGCGGTCGTCGTTCCAGAAAAAGAAATCGAGCTCTCCGCGCGGCTGACTCAAAACCTCGAACGCGCCTATGGGGCGTGGAAAGACGCGCATGTCGAAGGTCTTCTCGTCCAGCTCACGAGCACTCTTCTGGCCCAAGACGAAGCCCTGCGCCGGCTGGCGGCCGGAGTGAAAGTCCGTTTGCTCGCGTCTCCCCTTCCTTTCGCGGTGGCCGGGCCGAACAAAATCATTTATGTCACGCGCGGCGCCCTGGCGTCGGCGCAGTACGAGAACGAGCTCGCATACCTTCTTTCCGGTCCGCTCGTGATGATTCGCGATGAGGTTCCGCTCAAGCGCCTGCGTACATTACAGCGTGAGGAAATCGGCTCGGGAATTCTCGTGCTTCCGACGGCGCCTCCGTCTTTGCGGTTCGATTTTCTGGCGTCGGGGTGGTTTGAGGCCGGAGGTCTCTTTGACTATGGCGCCGAGGTATACTTGAATTCCGATCGCGAGGCCGTCGACCTCCCCTATCGCGCGAAGTTTGATCACCGTGGAGCCGCGAGTCTTTTCAAAAGGTGGAGCGAGTCTCCGGATCTTCGGCGTATTCGCGCTTTCTGGAAAATCATGCCCGACATCACCGAACGTTACGAGGTGATTCACGACGAAGTCGCGAAGACGCTTCCGCTGCGCGATCCGCTATTGAACACGAAAGCGTTCGAGGAATTCAGGAAGAGGGTCAGACTCAGATGAGCACGATGCCATCCAGGGAAAGAGAAGCGTTGAGAACGTGGTTCGAGAGATCGGCGACGAGGCGCGGAAGAACGGTCTCCATCGATCCGCTGCCGGGCGATGCCTCTTCCCGACGCTACTATCGAATTCGCGTGCGCGGCGACTCGTTCGTCGGGATGCGCGTGCCCCCTTTTCAGGACGTGGGCGAGCAGCTCCCCTTCATTCAGGTGCAGAAACACCTGCATAAGCTTGGCGTGAGCGTACCGCAGATTTTCGACATCGACGCGCGCCGCGGGCTCATCCTGCTTTCGGACCTCGGCGACGAGACGTTGCTCAAGCGCCTCGAACGGGTTTCGAAAAAACGCGACCAGCTCATCTGGTTCAAGCGCGCCATCGATCTCATGCTCGCCATGCAGATCTCGGCCACGCGCAACACCACGCCCATCGATGCCTACGGGCTCTACTTCGACGAGGAAAAACTCATGTGGGAGGTGGCGTTCACGTTCGCGCACTTCTACGGCGGGTACCTTGCGCGAAATATTCCCGGCAAGGAACTCAAGCTTCTTGAAGCTTATTTTCAGTGGATCTGCAAACAGCTCGCGTCGCGGGAATGGTATTTCACGCATCGCGATTATCACAGCCGCAACATCATGATCGCGGGATCGGATCTTTACATGATCGACTTCCAGGATGCGAGGCTCGGCTGCTCGCAGTACGATCTCGCGTCGCTGTTGCGCGATTCCTATTACCAACTCGACGACGACGTCGTTTACGAACTTGTCGAGTACTACCTCGACCGCAAGGAAAAGATCGAGGGTCGCCGTGAGAACCGCAGGGAGTACGCGCGCGTCTTCGACCTGATGTCGATTCAGCGCAATTTCAAGGCCATCGGGTCGTTTGCGTCGTTTTACATGAAGAGGCAGGACGTGCGGTATCTCAAGTTCATCGGGAACACGTTTGAGAACATCCGGAAGAATCTCCTGAAATTTTCGGAGCTCGACGAGCTGAGATGCCTGCTTTACCGTTACTATTACTTTTGAGGATTACGCTTGAAAGCACTTGTCTTGGGCGCGGGGCTCGGAACCCGGCTTCGGCCGCTGACGTTTGAACGCGCCAAGCCCGCGCTTCCCGTTCTTGGCGTGCCATGCCTGTGGTACGGCGCCTGGCACCTCAAGCGCTCGATGGGCATAGAGTCGTTCGCCGTCAACGCCGGTCACGCGATCGAGTCAATGAAAAGAGCGGCGGCGGATTCCGTTTTGAGCGGCTTTACCGGAATTCAATTTCACGTTAGCGACGAAAGCGTGCGGATTCTGGGCTCATCGGGCGCGCTTTGGAAGCTGCGCCCATGGATCGGCCGGGATTCGCTCGCCGTCGTCAACGGCGACACGGTGGTTTTTCCGGACTGGAAGCGGATGCGCGAATTTCACGCGTCGGCGGGAGCGTTGATGACGATCCATGTCCGCGGGTTCGAAAGCTCGCGCGAAAAATACAGCGGCATCCGGGTCGACAGCGACGGAAGGGTGCTCGAAATCGGCGAGAAGTCGGAAAGCGGCGTCCTGTTCAGCGGGAGCTACCTTGTCGAGTACGAGGCGATCGCGCTTCTTCCTGACGGCGCGAGCGAGCTCAAGCCGGCGCTCCTCGAGCCGCTCATCGCCGAAGGGCGTCTTTATGCGTTTCGCGAAGACGTGCCTTGGGCCGACGCCGGAAATCCGCGCGACTACGCGGAGATGCAGTTCAGCCTGCTTCATCGCGTTCCGGAGGCGCGCGCGCTGGTCGAAGCGGTCATGCACGAGATTGCGCCGCGCGTCTGGGTGCCGAAAACCTGGGGAAAGCCCGCGCTCGTTTTTCAGGCGCCGGTCGTGATGACGGGAAAGGCGTCGGAGTGGGAAAGCCGCTCGCGCGCCTATGGGCCGCGGTTCGTGGGCATCGAGCCGCCGATGCCGGGCCTTCCGGTTCCGGTGCGCAACGCGATCGTGTTGTCGAATCACGTCGTCGACATCTAAACGCGGATCATTTTCAGAAGTTCCGAGAAATTTTTTCCTGGAAATATTCCCGCCCCGAACGCATCTTCCGAGGCTCCCGTGACGTTGCCAAGACTGATTGGCCGGCCGAAAAGCGCTTCAAATCCCAGTCTCGCGAAGGCCATCGCCTCGAGATGCCCGGGCGGCGCGAAGCCCGCGGGAAGCGGCCGAACCGCGATGGTCTTTTCGGTCAAGCGCCGCAGTTCCCGGCCGAAAAGCCGCACGAGCGTTCCGTTCCGCGCTCCGCCGCCCGCGACGAAGATGAAGCGCGGACTGCGCGCGCGGCCAACGACATGGTCCGCATAGGCCTTGGCCATCGTGTGAGCCGTGAACGCGGTCGCCGTCGCGACAAGCGCCGGGCCGCGCGCTCTAAACCGCGCGAGAAAGTTTTCGTCGAAGAGTTCGCGCCCGGTGCTCTTCGGGGGTTTCCGGCGAAAGTAGGCGTGACGGGCCAGGCGTTCCACGGCGCGCCAGTCGACGCGCTCAAGCGCCGCGGCCGCGATTTTTCCGCCTTTGTCGAAATGCTTTCTTCCGTTCGTGTGGCGTTCCATGGCGAGATCGATCAACGCGTTGCCTGGGCCGCTGTCGAACGCGATGAGATTTTTTGCGTCGCGCGTGACATACGTGAGATTCGCGATGCCGCCGACGTTGTGAATCGCGAACGGAAGAAGATCCGAGAACTCCGTCGCGCGCGCGCGAAGCCAGTGATAGTACGGCACGAGCGGCGCTCCTTGGCCGCCGCGCGCGAGATCCGGCTGACGAAAAAACGCCGTTACGGTGCATGCGCACGCATGAGCGACAACCGCCGGATCGGCGAGCTGAACTGAAAATCCGGTTGAATTTCCTCGCGGTGGCTGGTGCCAGACCGTCTGGCCGTGCACCGCTACCGCCGTTTTCCGCATCGGGATGCGGGCCCGCCGGAGAAACCGCGCGCAGAACGCTCCGATCCAGAGAGAGTAATCGCGCGTCAGCTCAGCCGCCGCGGAAATGGGGAGCCCGCCTTTCTGCGCTTCGCGAAGCCTTTGCCGGAGCGAGGAAGGGAATTTCGCGTTAAGCCGCGCCTCAAGAGTCTCTCGGATAACGCGGTTTTCGCTGAGCTCGATTTTGAGCGCGGCCAAATCCGCGCCGTCACAGCTGGTTCCGGTCATCACGCCGATCGAGTGGAGAACGCTCACTGTTTGACTTTGAGTTTCTTGATGACGTCCACCGGACAGACGGAAACGCACACCATGCAGTCGGTGCAGGTGTCGGCGTCGATCAAAAAAATAGGTTCCGCCGAGACAATGGAGTTCGTCGGGCACTCCTCGACGCATGCCCCGCATCGGATGCAGCCTTGCTCGATATAATGAGCCATAATAAATTTTATCATGCTGTTTGACAAATATCCAACGCGCTAGGAACTTGGGTTTATGCCTCTTGTTCGAACGACCCGAGCGCTGTTTATTCAATCCAGCCTGGCGCTTCTCGCGATCCCGCTCTTCATCCTCAATCAATGGGTGGTCAAAAAAGGCGCGGGAGGGGCGTTCGCGTTTGCGGGCCTGTTCCACGGAAAGCCGTTCGGGTTGATCCTCGCAGAATCCGCCTGGGTATTGCTGGTCTTCGCGTTGCTCCGGCGCGCGCGAAAATCCGGCTGCGTTCTCCTCGCGCTGCTCGCGGCGGCCGTGATCGTCGCGGACGCCAGTTTATTTTTGCGGACGAGAAATTACGCGCTGGCGTTTTACATGCTCTTTCTTCTCATTTTGTCGGTGATTTACCTGCTTTCGACGTTTAGGCTTTTAGGAGAGGCGTATTTCAACGCCGGCCTTCGGTGGTTCGAGGGCTTGCCGTTGTTTATTCCCGAAATTCGCGCGGAATTCGATACCGTTTCGGGACGCGGCAAAGGACGCATGAGCCGGTTCGACGAGACGGGCTGTTATGTGTTTTCAGAGAAGCCCATGCCGGACGTTTTTGGAATCCGCGTGAAACTCGATGAAAAAGAACTCGTTTCCAGGGTAGAATTGATCAGCAGGACCAACGACGGTCTCGGGCAGGGGCTGCGGTTTCTGGCGCAGTCGCCCGACGCCGAAAAAGACATCCGCGAATTCGTGGATTGGGCAAGGAGCAGAGGATATGTGGACTAAGATTCTCGCGGTGGCGGCGCTCGCTTCAGTGATGGCGTGTACAGGCGGGAATAAAGGCGGGATGGAGACGCCGCAGAAGGTTCTCTCCGAGTATGTCTCGCGCAGCTTCGCCGTCAAAGCTCCCGTGGAAAAATCGAAGCTTCTCGAGCTCACCACGGGCGAAGTGAAGAATGCGATCGAGCGGCTCGACGAGGCGGCCTTTCGGTCTTACTTCATCGACTCCAAGCGTGAGTTTTTGGGCCTCAAGGTCAAGGACGAGCGCAACGTCGGAGCCGACCAGTACTCGATCACGTATGAACTGAGCTACATGAGCCGCAGTTCACTCGCCGCGCCGGGCTCGGAACCCTCGGTCGACCGCGTGACGAACAAAAAGCACGCGCTTTTCGTGAACCAGAACGGCAAATGGCTCATCTCGGAAGTGAAAAGCCTCAAAACCCTCATCGAACACCAGAACGAAATGAGTTTTTAGCGCCCTCAGGAATGCCCCGGCAAAAGCTGCCTCTCTATGCCCGGTTCGGCATTGCCGATCCACAAATACAGAGGACTATCCAATGGATGATACCGACCGAAAAAAAAATGACTTCAGCGAAATTCTCGAAGGCGGCCCGAAGAGCGATAACATCTTCAAAGACGACCGTCCGCCGTTCGGATCCGATCCGTATGCCGCGAACCCAAAGCAACCCAAAGTTCTCGACGAGCTCGAGCTCGAGAACGAAAGTTTTTTCACGATCCACAAAAAATATGCCGCCGTCGAAAAGATCCTCGCGCTGATCAACAAGGAATGTTCCTTCGGCGAGCTGATCAGCGAGATCCTGCTGATCGCGATGGAGCAATCGCGCTCGGAAGCCGGTTCGTTTTTGGAGATCGATTACGAGCACCGCTGCATGTTTTTTCGAGCGGTCTCCGGAAAATCCTCGCAGAGCTTGCTTAAAGTCACGATACCGCTTGGCGCCGGAATCGTCGGCCATGTTTGCGAGACGCGGAAAATGGTCGTTCTCTCGGAGATCGAGGACAGCTCGATGTATCTCAAATCGATCGAAAATCTCGTGGGATTCGAGGCGAGGGACGTGATCGCGGCGCCGATCGTGATCCGCGGCGCGACGTTCGGCTGCCTCGAGCTCTTGAATTGCATCGGTTCGGACCACTATGGCGACGCCGAAAAAGAGGTGCTGCAGGCGATCTGCGAGTTTGCCGGAAAAATCATCGAAAACCGCCTTGTGATGGCCGCGTTTTCCAAAGAGCTTGAAGGTTACCGGGACGGCGCCAAGAAGGCCGCATAGCGAGGGTCATCAATGGATACGGCGATCAAGCTGGTGGAATCCGCCCCTCCGACTTCCGAGCGGGAAACGCCTGCGATCCAATCGCTGATCCGCGCGCTCGTCAAGCACGGCGCGTCCGACCTGCATCTGAAAGAGGGCCGTCCGCCGCTTTACCGCATCAACGGCAAGCTTGTGCCCGCCAAGGCTCCGCCGTTTACGAACGAAAAAGTGAAGGCGCTGCTGTACGGAATCATGAATCCGCGGCTTATCGAACGTTTCGAGAAAAATCTCCAAGTCGACTTCAGTTTCGTGATGGGTCAGTGCGGCCGTTTTCGCGTTTGCGTTTACCTTCAACGCGAGACGATCGCCGGCGCGATACGCATGATTCCGGTGAACATCCCTTCGCTTGACTCGCTGGGATTGCCGCCAGTATTGAAGGAAATCGCGCTCGCGCGCGGCGGCCTCGTGCTGGTCACGGGGGCCACCGGTTCCGGCAAGTCCACGACGCTCGCGGCGATGGTCGACCATATCAATCGCAATCGCCACAACCACATCGTGACGATCGAGGATCCGATCGAGTTCGTCCATCGTGACGTGAAAAGCGGAATCTCCCAGCGGGAGATCGGAACCGACGCGCGCACGGTGCAGGACGCGCTCGTGGGGGCGCTACGGCAGGACCCCGACGTCATCGCGATCGGCGAGGTCCGCGATTATGAGGCGATCGGCGCGGCTTTGACCGCTGCCGAAACGGGCCACCTCGTGCTTACCACGCTGCATACGATCGACGCGCGCTCGAGCATCGATCGCATCGTTGACGTTTTTCCGCCGGTGGCCAAGGACCAGGCCCGCGTGCAGCTGAGTTCCAGCCTTACCGCCGTCGTGAGCCAGCGGCTCATCAATAAAGCCGACGGTTCAGGCCGCATGGCGGTGTGCGAGTTGATGATGAACAGCCCGACGATCCGCACGCTCATCCGCAATAACCAACTCGACAAGATCGACGAAGCGATCATGGCTTCCAACGCCTATTACAACATGCAGACGTTCAATCAAGCGCTCGAGCGGCTGGTAGCTTCAAACACCATTACCGCCGACGAAGCGATCCTCGCGAGCAACTCGCCCGAAGACCTGCGTATGCGCCTGGCGGGGTTCAAAAAAGAAGAAGGGTACTGATTTTCTAAGGCTAAGAAGCTTTCTTGGTCTTCCCGCTCTTCATCGTCGCGAGTTGTTCCCACGTCTTCTTGAGCGTCAGCGCGTCGGATTCCTGCGCCGGACCTTCGCAGATCACTGAGCCGCGCACGCCGAAGTCACGGCATGCTTTGAGAAAATCCTTGTAGTTGAACGTGCTTTCCGCGAGAGCGATCGGCTTGGATTCGCCCTTGGGCCCTTGAGCCGCGCTTCCGACGTGCATGTGCACTTCCGCGAGGGAGGCCTTTCCAAGCGCCTTCTTGTGCCGCTCGAACACCTCGGAGAAGAACGCGAGGTTGTTCATCGCGTCCGCCGCCTTGCCGGTTTCGGACTGGATGTGAGTGAAATCGAGACACGGATAAACCTGCGGCACTTCCTTGCTGAGCGCGCAGAGCTCTTCGAGCGACCCGAACTGGCTCTTGCGGCCGGTAAGCTCGGGCCGCAGTTGAATCGTGTTCTCTTCGTCCTTCAACCGCTCGGTGATCTGGTGAAGATAGCGCTTCACGATGTCAAAAACCGTGCGGGGATCGTCTTTCATGTAAAACGCCGCGTGGAACGTCATGCTGAAGGCGCCGCACATTCCGGCGAGCCTCGCCGTTTGAAGAAGGCGATTGATCGACGCGTCGATCTTGTCCTGCTCCTTGGCATTGAGATTGATGTAATACGGGGCGTGCGCGGTCAGCGTCACGCCAAGCTTCTTGGCGATGCGATTGATTTCTTCGGCCGTGTCGTCCTTCATCCTGAGTCCGTGCGCGAACTCAAGCTCAAGGCAATCGAGACCTTTTTCATGCACCAGTCGAATCGCGCCGATCGGGTCTTTCTTAGAAGCGCCCGACGGAAACCCGGCCATACCAAATCCAAGTCTGTCCATACTTGCAGTTACCCCCTGCGTCGCCGTTAGAGTTGGCTTGAATCAGTTCGGGCATGTTTAACATGCCGCATGATCCGCATCAAGCGGTCTCTGCGCTGTTTGACACCCGCTGTACCCATGCATATATTGAGCCTTGCTTCAAATTTAGCAGTGATCGGGGAGAATGCGTAATGCGCAACCAACTGAAAACAGTAATGTTTCTGGCTCTGCTTTCTGGCCTTCTGATGGCCTTGGGGTACGCCCTTGGCGGGAGCAATGGCATCATCATGGGGTTTGCCTTAAGTCTCATCATGAACTTCGCGAGCTACTGGTTTTCAGACAAAATCGTCCTTGCCATGCACCATGCCCAAGCAGTCGAGCCCGGAGGTCAGGATGGGCTTTACGAGATGGTCGAGCGCATCGCCCAACGCGCTAAACTTCCGATGCCGAAGGTCTATATCATTCCCGATCATTCCCCCAATGCGTTCGCGACAGGCCGCGATCCGTACCATGCGGCGGTAGCCGTGACGCAAGGGCTTCTTGGAACATTGAATCAGGAAGAGCTCGAAGGGGTGCTCGCGCACGAGGTTTCCCATATCGCCAACCGCGACACTTTGATCAATTGTGTCGCGGCCACGCTCGCTTCCGCGATTATGTTTATCGCCAGCATGACTCGGTGGATGGCGATCTTCGGCGGCGTGGGACGCGACCGCGACGATGAGCGCGGGTCGGGAACCTTCGAGCTTCTCGCGATGGCGATCGTGGCGCCCATCGCGGCCACACTCATCCAGTTCGCGATCTCGCGCTCGCGCGAGTTCATGGCCGACGCAAGGGGAGCGAAACTGTGCGGCAACCCCGAGTGGCTTGCCAACGCCCTGAGGAAGATCCACAACATGAGCATCGGGTTGCCGCTTCATGACGGCACGCCCGCGACGGCGCACATGTATATCGTAAATCCTTTTTCGGGCTCGCAGATCCTGGGCCTTTTCAGCACGCATCCTCCGGTTGAGGAAAGAATTTCGCGTCTGCTGCAACTTCCAACGGAGTGAACATGACGGAAACCACGCGCCCATCGGGCATCGATTTCACCACCTTTATCCTCTCGATCTCATCGGCGGCGTTCATGGGCCTGGGCCTCGCCCCGAAACCGGGCGGAGGCAAGCATGAGGTCGATCTGGAGCTTGCCCGCCAGAACATCGATCTGCTCGAGCTGCTGAAGGAAAAAACAAAGAGCAATCTCACGGCCGACGAAACGAAGCTGCTCGACAATCTTCTTTACGAAACGCGGATGCGCTTCATCGAGGTTCAGAAGAAAGGGTCGCCGTCATGAAAGTGAGCAAAGCGGTTGTCGTCGCGATGCTTTTCGCGGCGGCTGCATCCGCCGGATTTTTTTTCGGAAAAACTCCACCGCCTGAGAGCGGCTCCGGCATGGCTTATGCCGCGAGCGTCGACGCCGCTGCCGGCAACATCTTCGTTCAGATCTCGCGAAAGATGATTCCGTCGGTCGTGAACGTTTTCACCACGTCAAAGGTTCGCGCGCCATGGAGAAGCGGCGAAGGCAGCCAGGACGATCTGTGGCGAAAGTTTTTCGAGGAATTCTTCGGCGGCGGTCAGGATCAGTACGGCGGGATACCCGTGCCACCGCCGGGTCAGGAAGGCCCGGTTCAAAGGGCGATGTCGCTCGGATCGGGGTTCGTCATTGAATCGACCCCCACGGGCGGGCTCATCCTCACCAATAATCACGTCGTGGAGGGTGCCGACGAGATCAAGATCAAGTTCACGGAAGCGCTCGAAGAAAAGGAGTCGGATGCCGAGGTGATCGGCAGCGATCCGGATCTCGACATCGCGCTCATCCAAGTGAAAACCAAGCGCAAGCTTCAGGCCGTGGCGCTCGGCGATTCCGACAAGCTAGAGGTCGGGGAATGGATCGCTGCCGTCGGAAATCCCTTCGGCCACGGGCACTCGATCTCTCACGGAATCGTAAGCGCCAAGGAACGCGCGCTTCCGGGTGGGTTCGGCAAATACCTCCAGGTGGATGCTCCGATCAATCCGGGAAATTCGGGCGGCCCGCTCGTGAACGTCGCCGGCGAAGTCGTCGGCATCAACAACGCGATCGACGCGCGCGGCCCCGGTATCGGGTTTGCGATTCCGATCAATCAGGTCAAGGCGGTGCTTCCGCAACTCAAGACCAAAGGAAAAGTCGAGCGCGGCTACATCGGCGTCAACGTGGACGAGCTGCGGCCGGATCTCGCCAAAAGCCTCAAACTTGACGAAGGCTTAAGAGCGCCCATTGTTACTCATGTCGTGCCGGGGCAACCCGCGGACAAGGCGAAACTTCAGGCGTACGACGTCATTACCGAAGTAGCCGGAAAACCGGTTCGTACCCCGGGCGATCTGGTTTCGTCGATCACGAATATCCCCGTCGGCGAAAAGGCGAAGATCAAAGTTTTTCGTTCGGGAAAGGAGATGGAACTCTCGGTAACCGTCGCCAGGAGGCCTGATTTTCGCGGTGAACGCCCGAGAAAGGCCGATAAGAAGAGGCCGAAAGGCGCTCGCGTTGGCACGGGCATGACGATAGAGACGATCGACGATGACGTCGCGCGCGAGCTGGGATTGCCTGAGAATTTCGAGGGCATCGTGGTCTCGCAAGTCGCTCCCGACGGGCCGGCCAATCGCGCGGGACTCGGGCGAGGCGACGTGATCCTGGAGGTCGATCGCAAGCCCGTGAAGACCGAAGCGGATTTTTACAAGATCGTGACCCAGAAGAAGACGTACCTGCTGCGCGTGCGCAAGCAGGACGAAACGGGTCGGGAAGTGTTTGTGGTGGTGGCTCTGAAGCTGGCGGCGTCGGATCGAGAAGACTGAACCAGCCAGGTCGGGGCTCGGAAAAGAGGAGTCCAACATGGCCGCGAAGTTCACGACTAGAGCCGAGGAGGCGCTTGTCGAAGCCCAGCACCTGGCGATTCGCAATAACCACCAGGAGCTGCAGCCCGAGCATCTGCTTGTCGCGCTTTTTTCCCAACAGGACGGGATCGTTCCTTCCATCGCCGCGGCAGCGGGAGCGAACGCCGGCGAGATTCTTCAGAAACTCGAGCAGATTATGCGTAGATTTCCGTCTGTCACGGGAGCGCAAGCCGAGGGAAAGGTCTATCCTTCGGGCGCGTTCAACAAGCTCATGGTTTCAGCCGAAGACGAAGCGAAAAAACTCAAAGACGAATACGTTTCCACCGAGCACTTCTTGTTGGCTTATCTGAGCGGTTCCTTATTCAAAGGAATGGACGCGCACGTCGCGCTCTTTCGCGCGGGGATCTCCCGGGACAAGGTCGTGAACGTTCTCGCGAAGATCCGCGGAAACCAGCGCGTGCAGGATGAGAATCCCGAAGCGAAGATGAATCCGCTCAAAAAATACGGCCGCGACCTTACCGAATTGGCGCGAAACGGAAAACTCGATCCCGTGATCGGGCGCGACGAGGAGATCCGCCGCGTCATTCAGGTGCTTTCGCGCAGAACGAAGAACAACCCTGTTGTCATCGGCGAGCCGGGCGTGGGTAAAACCGCCATCGCGGAGGGGCTTGCCCTCCGCATTGCCGCCGGCGACGTGCCGGAAGGGCTGAAAAACAAAAAAATCATCGCGCTCGACCTCGGGGCGCTGATCGCCGGCGCTAAATTCCGCGGTGAATTCGAGGAAAGACTGAAGGCCGTGCTCAAGAGCGTTACCGACGCCGGCGGCGAGGTCGTGCTTTTCATCGACGAGATCCACACTCTGATCGGCGCGGGGACGTCGGAGGGCGCGATGGACGCCGCGAACATGCTGAAACCCGCCTTGGCGCGCGGCGAGCTTCGCTGCATCGGCGCTACGACGCTCAGCGAATACCGGCGCATCGAAAAAGACGCGGCGCTCGAGCGGCGGTTTCAGCCGGTATACATAAAAGAGCCCACGATCGAAGACACGATTTCGATTCTCCGCGGCTTGCGCGAGAAATACGAGCTTCACCACGGTGTTACGATCAAAGACGGCGCGATTGTTTCGGCCGCCGTGCTTTCCAATCGCTATATCACCGACCGTTTTCTTCCAGATAAGGCGATCGATCTTGTCGACGAAGCCGCGAGCCGCGTGCGCATGGCGCTCGACTCGCTTCCGGAAGATATCGACAAGCTCGACCGCAAGGTGCTCACGCTCGAGATCGAGCGCGCGGCGCTGAAAAAAGAAGCCGATTCCGCCTCAAAGGAACGGCTTAAGAAAATCGAGGCGGAGCTGAAGGAGCTGCGCGAGCGTTCGGCGACGTTGAAAGCGCAGTGGCAGAAAGAAAAACAGGAGGTGGCGCGCCTGGGAGAACTTAAAAGCAAGATCGAGCAAAAGCGCGTCGAGATGGAACAGGCCGAAAAGCGCGGCGATCTCGAGAAGGCGGCTGAGCTCAAGTACGGCGTTTTGACGGGGTTGCAAAAGGAGCTCGAGGAAAAATCGGCGAAGGCGAAGGAACGAAAAATCCTGCATCAGGAAGTCGACGAGAACCACGTTGCCGAAATCGTTTCGAAGTGGACCGGAATTCCGGTAAGCCGGATGCTCGAAGGCGAGCAGAAAAAACTTTTGCAAATGGAAGATCGCCTGCGCCAGCGCGTCGTTGGCCAGGAAGAAGGGATCCGCGCGATCGCCAACGCGATCCGCCGCGCGCGCGCGGGCCTTCAGGATCCGCGCCGCCCGATCGGCTCGTTTCTGTTTCTTGGTCCGACCGGCGTTGGAAAAACAGAGACGGCCAAGGCGCTCGCGGAATTTCTTTTTGACGACGAGCACGCGATGGTGCGCATCGACATGTCCGAGTACATGGAAAAACACACGGTTGCGCGACTGATCGGAGCGCCTCCGGGCTACGTCGGATACGAAGAGGGTGGGCAGCTCACCGAGGCCGTGCGTCGCCGCCCGTACTGCGTAATCCTGCTCGACGAGATCGAGAAGGCGCATCAGGACGTGTTCAATGTTTTTCTTCAGGTGCTCGACGACGGCCGCATCACCGGCGGCCAGGGCCGCACCGTCGACTTCACGAACTCGGTCATTATCATGACGAGCAACGTGGGAAGCCGCGAGATCATGGCCGAGGAAGATCCAAAACGCCGCGAGGCGACAGTGCAGCGGGTGTTGCGTGACGTGTTTCGGCCGGAGTTTCTGAACCGCATCGACGACATCGTGATCTTCCACAGCCTCGGGCGCGAGCAGATTCGTGACATCGTGCGCATCCAGGCCGAGCGGTTGAAGGAGCTTCTTGAAGCGAGGCAGCTCAAGATCGAAGTCTCGGACGCCGCCGTGGATTGGCTCGCCGAGCGCGGCTACGACCCCGATTTCGGCGCGCGGCCGCTCAAGCGCTTGATCCAGCGCGAGTTGCAGAACGTGCTTGCCACGAAGCTCTTGGAAGGCCGGTACAAGCCGGGCGACACGATCCGCGTGGTTCCAAGGGGAGATGCGTTGGTGGTGCAGTAGGCAGCGAGGCCGTGATGGCCGAGCACAAATATTTTAGCAGGATGCTAAAATATTGGCGCAAGCCCAGAGGGTGCGAGGCCGTGATGGCCGAGCACAATTTGCCTACTCCATTATTGCAACGTTTTCAGGTGGCACATACAATTATTCCAGGTGGTTAGGCTTTTGCCCTGTTGCTGTAGGTCGTAACATCATGCGTTTACACCGGCAGTCGTCGACGGGAAGTCGACGAGGAGGGTCACCATGGAGATTACCGAAATAAAAATTTTTCCGGTTCACGAAGACAAATTGAAGGCATACGTCACGATCGTGATCGACAACTGCTTTGTCGTCCGTGATCTGAAAGTCATCAACGGAAACACCGGGCTGTTCATCGCCATGCCATCCAAGAAACGAAAAGACGGCGCGTTCAAGGATATCGCGCACCCCTTGAACAAGGAAACACGCGATATGATGGAGCAGAAGATCATGGCGGCCTACAACGACGAAGTCAAAAGAGGCGGCGGCGCGCACAAAAATCCGGACGAGGATTAGTTCTCCCGGATCTTTCCAAAAGCGGTATGATCCCAGTCATGGTCTGCAACGAGGATTTCTCTCCGCCGAAAAACCCGAATTTTCTGAAAAAGCAGCTCGAACGGGCGCGCTTTGAACGCGCGCTCGAGATCGCGCAGAGCATGGTCGAGAGCGGCGCGTTTCTCAACTCCGCGGAGCTCGGACGGATCAACAACGTCATTCGCGGCGAAAAAGGCGAGCCCTGGCGCGACGGGGCCACGATTTGCGCGTTGCCCTCGGGGCGCAAGCAAACGTTTCAGATTCTCGCCGATCCCGTCACGAAAGCGCGCGAGATTCTGCGTATCGCGAAAGATCGCGCGGCGGCGGGAGAAATCATCGGGGCCGCGGCCGATCTCTACGCGGATCTCGTTCTCACGCACGTTTTCAAGGACGGCAACCGTCGCACGGCGGTCGTCGCATCCGCGTATCTTTTGAAGCTCTACGGCTACGAGGTCTCGGCGTCGGGCCTGCACGACCTTGGTTTGGGCGATCTTCGCGCCACGGGCGGGCGCGAGGCGCTGCGCGAGCTCGTGCGCAATGCGGTCAAAATCACGTCCATTCGGGGGTAGGCGTGGCGACAGAGGCCGCTCTACCGCTCTCCGTCGTCGTGGCCGCGCGGAACTGCGCCGGCCGCATCGAAGGAACCGTGCGTCCGTGGCTCGCGCTGGCGCGCGAGGTGATCGTCGTCGATCAGATGAGCGATGACGGCACTGACCGTCGGGCAGAAGAGCTCGGCTGCCTCGTCATCCGCAATGAGCCGCCGGACGGAAACTTCGATCTCAACCGCAAGCTCGGCATGCAGCGCGCTTCAAGCGAGTGGATTCTCTACATCGACACCGACGAGCGGCCCACGCCCGGGCTTTTGGTCGAGCTGCGCGCGTTTCTCGCGAATCCCGCCGCGAACGGGGGCATCGAAGGCGCGCGCATCCCGAATCTTTTTTATTTTCTGGGAAAGCCGCTTCGTCACGGAATCTATAACCCGCGTTCCTCCGAGATTCGCCTCGTGCGCCAGGGGTGTTGGGATTATCCTTGCGAGAAGGGCTACCATCGCGGCGTTTCCGTGAAGGGCGAGGTTGCGCGCTTTAAGCATCCCTACAAGCATTTCAACGTGAACTCGCTCTCGGAATGGTTCTTGAAGACCGATCAATACACCGAGCACGACGCGCGCGCGTCGTATCGTTCGGCGCCGGCGCGCACCTGGTCCGCATTTTGGGAAGCGTCGCGCTTTTTCGTGAATCATTATTTTTTTCGGCGCGGATTTCTCGACGGTTTTCACGGTCTGGTCGCCGTTTTTTATTTCATGCTTTATCATCTCACGCTCCGAATCAAACGCTGGGAGCTTGGTTACAAGGATACGCGCATCGAGGGCGAGGATTTTTTGAAATCGATCGAAAGCCCTCGCCGTTAAGATCCAGAGC